>PNJT01000018.1 GCA_013822005.1 Novosphingobium sp.
GCAGCACCAAGGCTGCCGGGCACCAGCACTTCGGCGCCGCGTCCGGTATCCCCAAGCCACACCGAAAGGTAAGCCAGCGTCGGCAGCCGCACCGCGACCCCGGGGCGCAGCGGGTAATTGGCCTTGCGGTGTTCCTCGGCGGCGACCGCGTAATAGTCTTCGCCCTTGCCGATCCGCTGGATCACCCGGTCATAGAGCGCCAGATCGTCGTCGCGCGGGCGGGCGGCTTCCTTGGTCTGCTCGCCGCCGGCTACCGCCGCGACAAAGCCGACGGTCTTGCTCTCCTGCTTGCCGGCCTCGACCGGGACCAGCGCCGAGGCGATCAGGATCAAGCCCAGCGCGGCCAGCAGCAGCCGCGCGGGCAGGCGGCCCCATTGGGCAAAACGGTCATCGGCGGCTGGCATTGCGGTCATGGCGTTCCCCTTGTCGGCTTTGTGCATAGAGCCTCGGCACGGTGCAAGTTGCCGCCCGCAAAGCCGTGGATATCGTCGTTAGCTTGCGATTCCATTGTGCCGCCCTACATAGGCCTGTGAAAGGATCGCTCGCCCCATGAACGACGAACAGCCCAAGGGTTCGCCCTGGATGAAGAACCTGATGATCTGGGGGGGGATTTTCCTCGCCTTGCTGCTGGTGGTTTCCATGTTCAACCCCCGCGGCGAGGCTGCGGCGCAGCAGATTTCCTATTCCGAATTCCGCGCCAAAGTGAAGGAAGGCCAGGTCGCCTCGGTCGAGGTTGGCGAGAAAAAGATCCTGGGCAAGTTCAAGGACGAAAAGCCTTTTGTCACCACGCCGCCACCCAATGATCCCGCGCTGACCGACATGTTGTTTGCCAGCGGCGTGAAGGTCGATGGCAAGTCGGCCGAGGAAGGCAGCCTGCTGGCAGTGATGCTGGTCCAGATCCTGCCGATCCTGCTGTTCGTCGCGCTGGCAGTGTTCCTGTTCCGGCAGATGCAGAAAGGCGGCGGGGCCGGCGGGGCAATGGGCTTTGGCAAGAGCAAGGCCAAGATGCTCACCGAAAAGCAGGGCCGGGTGACCTTTGCCGATGTCGCCGGGATCGACGAAGCCCGCGAGGAACTGGAAGAAATCGTCGATTTCCTCAAGGATCCGCAGCGCTTTTCCAAGCTGGGCGGACAGATCCCCAAGGGCGCGCTGCTGGTCGGCTCGCCCGGTACCGGCAAGACCTTGCTGGCGCGCGCCATCGCGGGTGAGGCGGGCGTGCCGTTCTTCACCATTTCGGGTTCGGACTTCGTTGAAATGTTCGTCGGCGTCGGCGCCAGCCGTGTGCGCGACATGTTCGAACAAGCCAAAAAGAACGCGCCGTGCATCGTCTTCATCGACGAAATCGACGCGGTCGGCCGCCATCGCGGGCATGGCCTGGGCAATTCCAACGACGAGCGCGAGCAGACGCTCAACCAGCTGCTGGTCGAGATGGACGGGTTCGAGGCCAACGAGGGCATCATCATCATCGCCGCAACCAACCGCCCCGACGTACTCGATCCGGCGCTGCTGCGCCCGGGCCGGTTCGACCGCCAGGTGGTGGTGCCGCTGCCCGATATCGAAGGGCGCGAAAAGATCCTGGGCGTGCACATGAAGAAAGTGCCGCTGGCCCCCGATGTCGAGGCCCGCACCATCGCGCGCGGCACGCCCGGCTTTTCGGGTGCGGACCTGGCCAACCTGGTCAATGAGGCCGCGCTCTTGGCCGCGCGCCGCAACAAGCGGCTGGTCGCCATGCGCGAGTTCGAAGACGCCAAGGACAAGGTGCTGATGGGTGCCGAGCGCCGCTCGATGGTGATGGACGACGACGAGAAAAAGATGACCGCCTATCATGAGGCCGGCCACGCGCTCGTCATCATCCACGAACCCGCGCACGATCCGATCCACAAGGCCACCATCATCCCGCGCGGCGGGGCGCTGGGCATGGTCATGCACATGCCCGAACGCGATCGCTATTCGTACCACCGCGACAAGATGCACGCGGACCTGGCCTGCGCAATGGGCGGGCGCGTGGCCGAAGAGCTGATCTTCGGGCACAACAAGGTCTCCTCGGGTGCCAGTTCCGACATCCAGTATGCCACCCGCCTTGCCCGCGCAATGGTGACAAAATGGGGCATGTCGGACAAGCTGGGGCCGCTGCAGTATGAGGAAACCCAGGAAAGCTACCTTGGCTATGGCGGATCGGCCCGGACCATGTCTTCGGCCGAAACCAACAAGCTGATCGACGCCGAAATTCGCGCCCTGGTCGATGGCGCGCACAAGCGTGCGACCGAGATCCTCAAGAAGAACATCAAGCAGCTGCACCTGATTGCGCAGGCCATGCTGGAGTTCGAGACGCTGAGCGGGGATGACATCACCGAGCTGCTGGCCAAGGGCAAGCTTGACCGGCCCGACAAGCCCAATGCCGCGCTGGAACTTCCGCCGGTCAAGGGTTCGGCAATCCCCAAGGCGGGCGGACGCACGGTGGCCGGGGCGGCGGCTTAACCCCGCCGCGCCAAGGCCAGCCGTTCATGGTCTTGCAAGGCAGCCTCGGTCAAACCATGCAACGACAACCGACCTTTGGGGGAAGAGAACCCGATGAAGCGAATCCTGGCCACGCTGGCGATACTGGCCCTGCCAACTGCCCTCTATGCCGCGCCCGGCGAAATGAATGTTGCGACCTTCCTGGCCAAGGCCGATGCGCTGAAGGCCAAGGGCGCGATGGCGCTGTTCTCCAGCGACATCAACGTGCTCAAGGCCGAAGGCACGGCAGCGGGCGAGGCTTACCGCGCAAGACTGGCCAAGGAGCGTGCCACCGGGCGGCCGTCAAGCTGCCCGCCCAAGGGCGCCAATGTCAATTCCAGCGACCTGCTGAACCACTTGCGCGGCTACCCGGCAGCCGCGAAGCCCAAAGTTTCAATGAAGCAAGCAATGGCCGACTTCTTCATCAAGAAGTATCCTTGCCGCTGAGCCGAAAACGGCACCCCGTGTAAGGGTGCCGCATTTCGGTTTCTGGTGGAGCGAGAATGGTGGTCCGCGAGAACCGGCGCGCAGCGTACTTCAGTACGTGAGCACCGGAAGCGCAGCGGGCTGCCGTTCGCAGCCCGCCAGGGACCGAAAGGCGGTGCCCTTACCCTTCGTAGTCGCCGCCGATCGAGGTATTGCGCACCGGTGCCGCAGCAGTGATCCGCAGCGCTTCGGCCGACTGGCTGAGCGAGCCGACGTCATCGATTTCATCGTCATCGTCGGGCAGCACGCGCTGGAGCGAACCGATCACCGATTCCTTGAGGTTGGCCGGGTGCACGGTCTGCTCGGCAATTTCGCGCAGCGCCACGACCGGGTTCTTGTCACGGTCACGATCGATGGTGAGCTCCGCCCCGCCCGAAATCTCGCGCGCCCGCTGTGCGGCCATCAGCACCAGGTCGAAACGGTTGGGGATCTTGTCGACACAATCTTCAACGGTAACGCGCGCCATCAGGCACTCCAGTTCATGCAAATTCAGGGAATGGCCGCGCTTAGCGGCTTGCCGCTTGACAAGTCAAGAAAAAATCGCATAATACATTGATTTTACTGAGCATTATTCCGCGAATCACTATTCCTTCTTCCCCCTTGATGGGGGAAGGATACCGTAGCTTGGCAACTTGTTGCCTAGCGCAGCTTGGATGGGGGTGAGGCCCGCCCCAACAACTGACCGAGCCGGACCATGCAGCCATCACCATTTTCCAGCACGTCATTGTTCCAGAAACGGATCACCTTGTACCCTTCGCTTTCGATGTTTGCGGTCCGCCTGGCATCAACCTCCGGATTGTGCTGCCCACCATCAATCTCGACCACGACCCGCAGGCGGTGACTGGCGAAATCGACAATGTGGTGACGCAGGGGAACCTGAAAGCGAAAGCGCGCCTCAGCGAAGTTCTCTTTGAGCAAGCGCTGCATTCGAAGTTCGGCCGCAGTGGCATTCTTCCGCAAGTCACGAGCGCGAACGATGGAGATGGGAGGCGGGTGCTTCTTCATCGACGCCGAACCTAGCCGAGAGATCACCCCCATCCAACTTCGACCAGGCCCATTCTGGGCCAAGTCTGCGTATCCTTCCCCCATCAAGGGGGAAGAAAGGCAGGCTAGGGCACTTCCCGACCATTCTGGCCCAATCACGATGACCCAGAATGGTCGGGAAGTGCCCTAATCATCATCCCCGCGACCGAACTTGCGGTCATCCGCCAGGTTGCCGAACTTGGTGAACTCGCTCTGGAAGTGCAGATAGACGTTCCCGGTCGAGCCGTGGCGCTGTTTGGCGATGATCACCGTGGCCTTGTTGACCACTTCGAGGTGGCGTTCCATCCACTTGTCGTACTTGGCAATGGCATCGGGCGAGCTCGATTCGGTCGGCTCGTCGGGCTTGGCGGCATTGTGGTAGTATTCCTCGCGGAAGATGAACCAGACCATGTCGGCGTCCTGCTCGATCGAGCCTGATTCGCGCAGGTCCGAGAGCTGCGGGCGTTTGTCCTCACGGCTCTCCACCGCGCGGGAAAGCTGCGAGAGCGCAATCACCGGGACCGACAGTTCCTTGGCCAGTGTCTTGAGCCCGCGGCTGATTTCCGAGATTTCGTTGACCCGGTTGTCGCTCGCGCGGCCCGAGCCCTGCAGCAGCTGCAGGTAGTCGATCACCACCAGCCCGATATTGTGCCGCCGTTTCAAACGCCGCGCGCGGGTCCGCAGCGAGGCGATCGACAGCGCCGGGGTATCGTCGATGTAGAGCGGCAATTCGGCGAGCCGCTGGCTGGCGAAGGAGATCTGCTGGAAGTCCTGGTGGCTGATCGCGCCCTTGCGCAGCCGCTCGCTGCTGATCTCGGCCTGTTCGGCCAGGATACGCGTGGCGAGCTGGTCGGCGCTCATTTCCAGGCTGAAGAAAGCGACCGGCGCGCCGACCGATTTGTCGGGCGCGATCCCGTCCTTCATGTCGCGCAAAAAGCGTTCGGCGCAATTGAAGGCGATATTGGTGGCCAGCGAGGTCTTCCCCATCGCCGGGCGCCCGGCGAGGATCACCAGGTCCGAATCGTGCAGGCCGCCGATCTTGTGGTTGAGATCGTCGAGGCCGGTGGTCAGCCCCGAAATGTGCCCGCCCGAATTGAGCGCCCTTTCGATCTGCTGGATCGCGGTCAGGCTGGAAGTGCGGAAAGTGACTGCCTCGTTGCCGACCGATGCCCCTTCGGAGACGCGGTAGAGCGCCGCCTCGGCCTCGGAAATCTGCTCCATCGGCTCGACACTCTCGCTGGTGTCGAGCGCCGAGTTGACCAGGTTGCGGCCCACTGCCACCAGTTCGCGCAGCAAGGCCAGGTCATAGATCTGCCCGGCCAGCTCGCGCGGGGCGAGCAGGCCTTGTCCGTCCGCCGTCAGCCGCGCGAGATAGCTGGCCCCGCCCAGCTCCTTGAGCGCCTCGTCGGCTTCGAAATAGGGCCTCAGCGTGACCGGGGTGACCACCGCCTTGCGATCGAGCAACTGGCCGATCCGCTCATAGATCCGGGCGTGGATCGGTTCGAAGAAATGGTCGGGGCGCAAAGGCGTGACCAGTTCCTCGATCACCCGGTTGTCGATCAGCACCGCCCCCAGGAACGCCGCCTCCGCCTCAACATTGCTGGGCAGTGCCCGCGCGGCGGCTTCGTCGGGGCGGGTCAGGAGGATCGGTTCGGCCATAGTCCGCGTTCCATGCGCCGAGCGGGATTGCGGTGCAAGCCGCTCGCGCCGATCTACTAATCCACAGCCTGTGGAATGTGCGCAAGGCCTTGCCCGCGAATCTTGCATCTGCGAAAAGCCCGCCAGCATGCCCGACCCGCGGATCATCCATATCGAGCTCGACGAAGCGACGATCCTGTGGCGCAATGCCGATATCGAGCAGGAGCGGCGGATCGCGATCTTCGACCTGATCGAGGAAAACCTGTTCAAGCCGTTGCGCGCCTGGGAGGCCGGGCACCTTGGGCCTTACCGGATCAAGCTGGCGGTCGATGATGGGCGCTTGCTGCTGGAAGTGGCCGACCAGGACGGCCAGCTGCTCGAACAGCTGATCCTTGGCCTGGGCCGGTTCCGCCGCCCGATCCGCGAGTATTTCGCGATCTGCGATTCGTATTACCAGGCGATCCGCAAGGCCACCGCCAGCGAGATCGAGACGATCGACATGGCCCGCCGCGGGGTCCACAACGAGGCTGCCGAACTGCTGCTTGAGCGGCTGGAGGGCAAAGTCGAAACCGATTTCGCCACGGCCAGGCGGCTGTTTACCCTGATCTGCGTTTTGCATATCAGGGGGTAAGGGGAACAGGGCTCAACCCATGGCACGCACCAAGACCAGTCGCTGGCGGCTGCGCCTGTTTGGCGCGGTGCTGCTTGTGGCGCTGATCGCGGCGGGCTGGGGCTGGTGGACGGTGCACCACTGGCGGCCCGCGAAAAGCGCCTACCCGGTCCAGGGAATCGAAGTCGGCAGCGAGGACGGGAAAGTCGATTGGAAGGCGGCCAAAGCGATCGGGGCGAGCTTTGCCTATCTCGACGCTTCGGCCAGCGCCTTTGCCCGCGATCCGGCTTTCAGCCAGAACCTGGAAGATGCGCGCGCCGCCAAGCTCCAGGTCGGGGCGGTGCACAGCTACGACCCGTGCCAGCCGGCCGAAAAGCAGGCCGCCAATTTCATGACCGTGGTGGCCCGCGATCCTGCGATGCTGCCGCCCGCACTCGCGCTCGACATGCTGGCCGACGATTGCCCGGTCAAAGTCACCGACGCCGCGTGCTGAGCGAGCTGATGACCTTCCTCAACCAGATCGAAACCCACACCGGCAAGGCGACGATCCTGAAGATTTCAAGGCGTTTCGAAAAACGCTATCACCTCGCCGCGCGGATCGACCGCAACCTCTGGCTGGAGAGCACCTATATGCTGCCCGAATATGCGGGGCGCCCCTGGACGCTGTGGACCGCCAATGCAATGCTCAACAGCGAAGCCAGCGCCAATGCGCTGCGCTGGGTGGTGGTGAGCCGGTGACTCGCAACTGCTGCTCCCCTCTCCGTTCGCATCGAGCGAAGTCGAGATGCCGCACGCAGTGTCTCGACTTCGCTCGACACGAACGGAAATGGGGTTTGGTATGAGCTGGACCAAGGAATCGTTGATCGCCGCCGCCCGCGAGGCCGCAAGCAAGGCCTATGCCCCCTACTCAAACTTCCACGTCGGCGCGGCGCTGGGCTTTGCCGATGGCTCGGTGGTGACCGGCGCCAATGTCGAGAACGCCAGCTACGGCCTGACGCTGTGTGCCGAGACCGTCGCGGTCGGCAAAGCGCTCAGCGAAGACTGGCGCGGCCGGCTTGAGGCCGTGGCGGTGGTCGGCGGCAAGGCCGGCGCGCTCGGCGCGGGCGATCCGGTGACGCCCTGCGGGCGCTGCCGCCAGGTGCTCAACGAACTGGCGGCGCTGGGCGAGAGCGATCCGCAGGTGTGGTGCGTCGGGGAAGCGGAAGTGCTGGAACTCAGGCTGTCGGACTTGCTGCCGCAGGCGTTCGGGCCGGGGGCTCTGGCCTAAAGATCCTCCCCTGCAAGGGGAGGGGGACCACCGAAGGTGGTGGAGGGGTGCCGCGCCAAAGCCGCTGCGACGATCTGCTCGACCACGCACTTCACATCGCGAAGCACGTCCGAAGCAGGAAACCGGATCACCCGAACACCTTCGGATTCCAGCCATCTATCCCGAACCAAATCCCGCTCCGGATTTTCGCCCATATCGTGAGCGATGCCGTCCACTTCGACCGCCAGCCAGGCCAAGGCGCAATAGAAGTCCAGCACATACTTGCCTGCGGGATGCTGGCGCCGGAATTTCAATCCCGACGGCCGCTTGCGAAGCTCTTGCCAAAGCAGGACCTCGGGCAATGTCATTTGGCGGCGGAGCTTGGCGGCACGTTTCTGCGTGTCTTTCGGGCCGTGAAGCATTGCGGTTTACCCCTCCACCACCCGCTTTGCGGGCGGTCCCCCTCCCCTTGCAGGGGAGGATTTCAGTCGCCCAGCCATTCCAGCAACGCCCCCATGCAATCGCGGCCCAGGATCGCGCTGCGTTCAGCGCTCCAGCCCTGGGCTTCGCAGGGCAGGTCGTTGTTGTCCTTGAATGGCATTTCCAGCGTCATCGCCACCGCGCCAAAGCGTTCGGCCAGCTGGTTGGTGGACATGGTCAGGTTGGCCTTGCCTTCGCCAGAGATGGGATAGCCCAGCCTGGTCTGAAAATCGGGGGTCCGCCGCTTGAGGATCGCGCAGTAGCGATCATAGCCTTCCTGCTGCCCATCCCGCATCGAGGGGATGCCGTGGAAGCCCGCCAGGAACACCGCCGGGATCGCCTCGTCGCCGTGGACGTCCATCGCAAAGTCCACGCCGGTCGCGTCCATCGCATCTCGAATGCACAGCACTTCGGGGCTTTTCTCGGCGCTGGGGCTGGCCCATTCGCGGTTGAGGTTGATGCCCGCGGCATTGGTGCGCAAGTGCCCGCGGCGCGAGCCATCGGGGTTGGCGTTGGGCACCACGTGGAACGTGCAGAGCTGGCGCAGCTTGCGCCCGACCGGATCGGCCGGATCGGTCAGGCAATCGAGCGCGCCTTCCATCCACCATTCGGCCATGGTTTCGCCAGGATGCTGGCGGGCATAGAGCCAGACCTGCTTGGGCCCCTCGCCCAGATCGAGGCAATCGATCGGCTGGCCATCAAGGCTGTGCCCCAGCACGCGGTGCGATACGCCGAGTTCCAATGCGGCGGCGCTGACCAGATCGTGGTGGCGCTCCATCGAATAGGGCGCGAAATAGGCGAACCAGGCCAGATCGGCGTCAGGGGTGAAGCGGATCGTCAGCGTGCCGCCGTCTTCGGCCTTGTCATAGCTTGAGGGCGCACGGCCCCAGAACTCGCGGTCCTCGCTGACCGCCGCATTGTAGTCCAGCCAGCCGCCGGGATAGGCCGAGGCCTCCAGCCCGGTGATCTTCAGTTCCAGCTCGCGGCCTGCGCAGCCCGAGACGCGGAAGTGGAACCACTGGAAGAAATCGCTGAGGTGATCCTTGCGGATGGCAAGGCGGGCCGTGGTGCCGTCGATGGAAAGCACTTCGATATTGCCGCCGTCAAACGCGGCGTCGATTGTGATGTGGGTCATTTGACCTCGATAGTCTCACCCGACTGTCCCGGAAAGCCCTTGAACAGGGCCTCGGTCACTTTGGGCGCGCCCAGTGCGGTATTGGCGAGCGGCGACTTGGACGATACGGTGAAGCTGGCGCGGCCTTCCCACAGCGAGGCCCCGCTGGCGCGGTCCTTGATCGTCACCGCCAGGTCGGTTGCCACTTGCGCGCTGGGCTTGGGCGACAGGTTAAGCCCGATCCCGACGCCCAGGCCCGAACCATAGGTCCCGGTCGATCCGCCCATCCCGACACTGACCGGGCTGCGGCCCTCAGGCTGGAAGGTCTGGCGCGAAAGGGCCATCGTGGCGACTTGCGCACCTGCGCCCGGCGGCGCTTCGCTATAGCCCAGCAGCACCAGCTGGCGCATCACCGCCGCACGGTAGCTCTGCCATTCCAGGTTGCCCGCATCCGCGCCCGGCACCGGTTCGACCGAGATCGTGCCCTTGCCCAGCAGCGAGACATCGGCGGTGTGGAAGCGGGTCACCTCGACCGGGCCGACCGGCGTGACGCAGCCGGACAGGGTGAACAGGGCGGGGAGCACCAGGGCAGGAACAAAGCGCTTCATCGCGGGCAACCTTTCAACAACGGCAACTGCCCGGATTGTGAATCCGATGGCCCTGCGATGCAAGGGTTTAGGACGTGCTGACCCGATTGGCTCCAATAGCCCCTCCCCGGCGGGGAGGGGCTATTGTGGTTCGATCTGGTGGCGCCAAGGGCTAACGCTTCAGCGTCTGCTCACCAGTTTTGCCCGGAAAGCCCTCGAACAGCACTTTGGCCAGCTTGTCGGCGATCGCCTGGTCGTCCCACTTGTTGTCGCCTTCGCGGGTGACGATTTCAGCCCGGCCTTCCCACAGCACCGCGCCGGTGGAGCGGTCCTTGATCCGGGTTTCGAGCCGGGTGGAGAGCAGCGCCGGGCGAGGCTTGGTGGCATCGTAGCGCAGCCCCAGCCCCAGTATAGTGCCGTAATTGGAAACCCCCATAGACATTTGGCCCGACAGGGGTTTGCGCTTTTCCTCGGCCGGAGCCGCCTCGCTGCGCACCACGCGGACCTCGGCGATCGGGCCTGTGCTGGCTCCGCCCGGCGAGGCGACAAAGCCCGAGGCGAGCAGCTTGCTTTCCACCGCGGCCTGGAACGTGGCGTTGATCCGGGGATCGCTGCTGCCTGCTTCGTCCGCCATCGGCCCCACCGCAATCGGCCCGGAAGGATCCAGCGCGGCGCCCTCGGCGCGGAAGCGGGCAACCTCGATCCGGCCTTCCAGCGAAGGCGCGCGGCGGGCAGAGGCATGGCCCCAACCCGAATCGCCGCTCCATCCTGTCCGCCCCCAATGCCCCGGCTGCGCCATCAAGGCTGTGCCGGTTGTGGCCAGTACGACGACAACGGCAATTGTGAGCAAAGATGAGCGCGACAGGAGCATCGGAAACCTCGGGCACTAAAAGGGGCAAGGCCACTCTTCGGCCTCGCCACATTGCAGGTGGATGAACGCCGCGGCGTTAACCACTTAATTGCCGGAACATGCTAGCTGCGTCGGCGTCATGATCAGCAAAGTTCCCGTCCTCGTTACTGGCGGCGCCGGCTATATCGGCAGCCACGCAGTCCTTGCGCTCACCGATGCCGGCTGGCCGGTCGCGGTGATCGACAACCTCACCACCGGCTTTCGCTGGGCCGTGCCCGATGGAGTGCCGTTCTACCAGGGCGACATCGAGGATGCCGAGCTGCTGGCGCGGATCATTGCCGAACAGGGGATCAAGGCGGTGATGCATTTCGCCGGGTCGATCATCGTGCCCGAATCGGTCGAGAACCCGCTGAAATACTATCACAACAACACCGCCAAGAGCCGCGCGCTGATCGCCAGCGCTGTGGCGGGCGGAGTGCCGCATTTCATCTTCAGCTCGACCGCGGCAACCTATGGCATTCCCGAGGTCTCGCCGGTCAGCGAGGACAGCCCCAAGCTGCCGATCAATCCTTATGGCATGTCGAAGCTGATGACCGAGACCATGCTGGGCGATGTCGCGCGGGCGCATCCGCTGAACTATTGCGCGCTGCGTTACTTCAACGTCGCCGGGGCCGATCCGCGCGCCCGCACCGGGCAATCGACCGCCGGGGCGACCCACCTGATCAAGGTTGCGGTCGAGGCGGCGCTGGGCAAGCGCAGCCATGTGGAGGTGTTCGGCACCGACTATGCCACGCCGGATGGCACCGGCGTGCGCGACTATATCCACGTCTCGGACCTGGCCAATGCGCACGTGCTGGCGCTGGAGGCCCTGATTGCCGATCCGGCGCAGTCGCTGACCATGAACTGCGGCTATGGCCGGGGCTTCTCGGTGCTCGAAGTGCTCGACGCGGTGGACCGGGTGACCAATCTGACGATCGAACGCAAACTCAGCCCACGCCGCGCGGGCGATCCGGATTCGCTGATCTCGGACAACGCCCGGATCAAGGCGACCCTGCCGTGGCAGCCGAAATACGCCGATCTCGACACCATCGTCACCCACGCGCTGCAATGGGAACGGCGTCTCGGCGAGATTCGCGGATAACGAACTGGGCCGGACCCCTAAAGCCCTTCCCCTGTTGGGAAGGGTTGGGATGGGGGTTCGACCCCAGCGTGGTACCCCCACCCCAACCCCTCCCCACCGGGGAGGGGCTTTTCGTCAGGATCAGGCGAAAGCTTCTTTCTTCCCCTTGGCCTCGGCGCGGGACTGTGCAAGCATCCCGGCACGACGAGACAGGGGAGACTACCAAATGATCCGCAGAGCCTTTCTGGGCGGCACCGCGCTGTTTGCAATCGCGGCGGCCATGCCGGGGCAAGTGCTGGCCGATGCCAGCGACAGCCAGATCGCCGCGGTGATCGACGAAGGGCTCAATCGCAGCGAAGCGATGGTCATGGCGGGCCAGCTGATGGACGGGATCGGCCCGCGCCTGACCAATTCCAGGAATTATCGCCGCGCTTCTGACTGGGCGACCCAGCGGATGACCGCGATGGGGCTTCAGAACGTGCGGCGCGAACAATTCGATTTCGGCCTTGGCTGGAATATCGAGAGCTTCCGCGCGACGATGGTCACCCCGCGCCGGATCGAACTGACCGTGATGCCGGTCGCCTGGTCGCCGCCGACCGAGGGCACTCTGCGCGCACCCGTCGTGGTCGCGCCGATCAGCAAGCCCGAGCATTTCGCGGCCTGGAAAGGCAAGCTGGCGGGCAAAGTGGTAATGATCAGCCTGCCCGGCACCAGCGGTGAACCCAGCAGGCCCGCGTTCCGGCGGCTCGATGACAAGGCGATTGCCGAGCACGACGACTATGACCTGCCGCACCACGATCCCGGCGCGGCCGACCTTCGGCTCCAGCGCTCCAACTTCCCCCTGGAGCTCAGCCGCTTCCTCAAGGCCGAGGGCGCGGTGGCGATGGTCAAGATCAGCTACCGCGACGGCAAGCTGGTCCACGGCACCGGCTATAACTTCCGCCCCGGCGAAGTGCTGGCGCTGCCCGCGTTCGAATTTGCCGCCGAAGACTATCGCCGCCTCGCGCGGCTCGCGATCACCGGCCCCGCGCCCGAAGTCGAACTGCAGCTGGCCGCGAAGTTCGATGACAGCACCCTGATGGCCGAAAACCTGTTCGGCGAGATCCCCGGTAGCGATCCCAAGGCGGGCTATGTCATGGCCGGGGCGCATTTCGACAGCTGGATCGCGGGTGATGGCGCGGCGGACAACGGCGCTGGGTCCATCGTGATCCTTGAGGCCGCGCGGATCCTCAGCCGCTTGGGGATCAAGCCGCGCCGCACGATCCGCTTTGCGCTGTGGGCGGGTGAGGAACAGGGCCTCCTGGGCAGCCGCGCCTATATCGACCGGCACCTCGCCAGCCGCCCGATCGATCCCAAGCTGACCGGGATCCAGGCCTATTCGGCCTGGACCAATGGCTGGCCGATCACCCCCAAGCCGGGCTATTACGACCTCAAGGCCTATTTCAACCTCGACAACGGCGGCGGCAAGATTCGCGGAATCTATGCCGAGGGCAACCTGGCGGCCGAAGGCACGCTGGGCAAATGGCTCAAGCCGTTCGCCGCGATGGGCGCGGGCCGCGTGGTGACCGGCAAGACCGGCGGCACCGACCACGTCTTCATGCAGGCGATCGGGCTGCCCGGATACCAGTTCATCCAGGACCCGCTCGACTATGACAGCCGGGTCCACCACACCAGCATCGACACGCTCGATCACTTGCGAGGGGATGACTTGCGCCAGGCGGCGACGGTGATGGCGGCGATGCTGCTGCAGGCGGCCAACAGCGACAAGGACCTGCCGCGCATGCCGCTGCCGTCGAAGCCGGTGGCGACCGACCCGTTCAAGGTCCGCGATCCCGATGAATAGGATGTTTGAGGGCGACTCACTGGTTGACTTCGCGCTGAGTCGCCCTTAACGGCGCACCTTCAATTTCAGCGGCCTGGGGCCGCACCCGAGGACCAGATGAAGATTCGCAACAGCCTCAAGTCGCTCAAGGGCCGCCACCGCGACAACCGCGTGATCCGCCGCCGTGGCCGCACTTACGTGATCAACAAGACCAACCGCCGCTTCAAGGCGCGCCAGGGCTAAGCCCCGGCGGGGTCCGCTCGGCGGGCCCGGTTGAACGCATTGCGGCCCGCCTCCTTCCGGAGCGCGGGCCGAAACCTTTTTGAGCCCGGAGCTTTTCCATGAGCAAGCGAATCGAAGCCGTGGTGTTCGATATCGGCAATGTCTTGGTCCGCTGGGACCGGCGGTTGCCCTTCGTCGACCATTTCGCCGATCCGGCCGAGTTCGATCACTTCATGGACGAGGTGATCCCGCTGTCGTGGCATGCCGAGCACGACGCGGGACGCCCCGCGGCGGAACTGGTGGCCGAACGCTCAGCCCTGTTCCCGCACTATGCGCCGCTGATCCACGACTGGTTCGCGCGGTTCAACGAATCGATTCCCGGCCCGGTCGAAGGCAGCGAGGAGCTGGTCGAGGCGCTCCACGCGGGCGGCGTGCCGCTTTACGCGATCACCAATTTCGGCGCCGATACCTGGGCCGGATTTCACCCGGTCTTCCCCCTGGCCGAACGCTTTCGCGACATCGTCGTCTCCGGCGTGGAGAAACTGGCCAAGCCCGACCCTGCGATCTACGCGCTGGCCGCTGCCCGGTTTGGCCATGACCCGGCAGCGATGCTGTTCATCGACGACAGCCTGCCCAACGTCGTTGCAGCCCGCGAATGCGGCTGGCATGCGCATCACTTCGTCCATGCGGAAGGTCTGCGTGCTGAACTGACGGAGCGTGGGCTGCTCGGTTGAAGGGGTTCGCGCAAAGGCGCGAAGAGCGCGAAGATGTTGCGACTGCGGCGAAGCCGCCTTCTGCCTAAACGACTGCGAATGGCATGAGGCTTGATTGATTCAATACGCCTGCGGCGCTCACAACCCCTTTGCGCCCTTCGCGCCTTTGCGCGAACCCAAAAAAAGGCCCCCGTTCGGAAGAACGAGGGCCTGGAGGGGGGCTGTTATGTGCCTGGGGTCCGAGAGGGGGTTTGAGGGGGAACGGACCCTTTCGCGGTCAGGCGGCCGCGTTGCAGCGCTGAAGGTCTTCGGCGCTGAATTCACCCTTCGGGCCGGTGAATGAGGCAAGCGGGCCAAAATTCTTGGCGATCTTGACGCAGACGTTGCGCGGGGCCGAGCCATCGACCGCGCCGCGGCAGGCATCGCCTTCGCAGTTCCACACAACGCCATTGATGACCTTGCTTTTGGGCGCTTCGAGCGCGGCGGTGAGCTTGGCCGAATAGCCATTGGTGCCGGCCTGGGCCGGGGTGCTGGTGGCCGAGAAGCTGATCACGGTCCCGGCGAGCGCCAGGCCGGCGGCGAGCAGGCTGCGCGTGAACTGCTGCGAGATGATGGTGCTCATGGTTCTAATCCCTTTTCCTGTTACGCAAGCAAGGATCGAAAGGGGTCCTGGGAGGGAGACTCGATTTGCATTGCTAATCGCTACCTATCCTGATAGGTTTTCAGTTGCAACTAGAAACTGTGCATCGCAGCAAGGATTTTTTGTGCAACTGGAAGTGCAATTGCGTTAGAGTGCCGCACAGGGATGGGGACGCATACGATGGGTAAATTGACTGAGCCGCTGGGTGACATGCAGAACTGCGGGCTTCCCGCCGCACTGGAGGTGATGGGCGAACGCTGGAGCTTCATGATCCTGCGCGCCGGGTTCAACGGCCTGCACCATTTCGAGGAGTTCCTCTCAACGCTGGGCATCGCCCGCAACATCCTGTCGAATCGGCTCGCCCGGCTGGTCGAACACGGCATCATGAAGCGCGAGGCCTTGGCCGAAGACCGCCGCAAGATCGAATACCGCCTGACCGAAAAGGGCCTTGACCTTCTCCCCGCCATGCTCGCGCTGCGCCAATGGGGCGAAAAGTACGGGGTCGGCGTGCCCTCCAACCCGGTGCTGTGCGACGCCCGCGACGGCCAGCCGATCGCCGAAATCGCAATCAACGCCCACGACGGACGGCGGCTGGGCTATTGGGAACTCGAATGGCGCGACGCCGCGGATTTGGGCAAGAGCGCGGCGGACTATGACGACCGCGAGGTCAAGCCGCAGCTCAATGTGCTGCGCTAATCGCTAACCGAATTGTCACTGCAGTCTTGACTTTTTTAACCATATCGGTTACACACCGCCGCGCAACGGGTGCGGTGAGTCGCTTGAGCTCGCGCTTTTCGCCTCCCGTGTGATGGCCGGTGCCCGCCTGGCGGTGAGCACTGCCGATCCGACCGACAGCGGGAGCGAAGCCATCGGACTTCGCCACAGGAAGCGCGGGGTATGCCCCGCCGGTATGACGGCAAGAGCGCGAGCCCGCCCCGTCGCCGCCCGCTGCGTCAGGGCCGAACTGGCAGTTTTGCGTGATCCCTGCCCGTCGTTCGCACAACGAATATCATGCCGCCACGCCCGTTTGGTTCGGGCACCCCCGCACCGGCCATCGCCCGTTCGCGGTTTCCTTTTGGCGTTATGTCCGGGTTCGCCGCCGGATGGCTTGTTTTGCCGATCTGGCGTGAGGCGTTTGAGGAGAGCGTGGAATGGTTCACGCAGAGGCGCAGAGAAGGAAGGGGAGACGCAGAGGGAGTAGCGCCTGCGGCGAAGCCGCTGTAATCGTTCGACATTGAGTAAAAAGCGAGGTTTGAATCGAAAGCGACTTCGCCGCAGAAGCTACATCTCTGCGCCTCTATTTTCTTCTCTGCGCCTCTGCGTGAACCATTCGGACCTGGCCGCCAGCCCGAACCCCTCAGGTCATAACCCAAGGTCAACTCCTGGGCGCCACCCGCCGGTAACTCAGCGCCTCGGCCACGTGGATCCGACCTACCCCCTCACTCCCGGCCAGGTCTGCAATTGTCCGCGCCACGCGCAGCATCCGGGTGTAGCCGCGCGCCGAGAGCCGCATCGCTTCGGCGGCCTGCATCAGCAGCTTGCGGCCCGGCTCGTCGGGGGTGGCGTGCGCTTCGAGCAAGTCGCCGTCGAGTTCGGCATTGGTGCGTTTGCCCACGGGAGCCATCCGCTCGGTCTGGACCGCCCGTGCCACAGCAACCCGCGCGGCGACTTCGGCGCTGCCTTCGGCGGGGGGCGGGAGCGCGAGATCGGCGGCGCTGACCGGATCGACATCGACGTGAAGGTCGATCCGGTCGAGCAGCGGCCCGGAGACCTTGCTCTGGTAATCCGCCGCGCACCTTGGCGCGCGTGAACAGGCCAAAGCCGGATCGCCCAGGTGCCCGCAGCGGCACGGGTTCATCGCCGCGACCAGCTGCACCCTGGCCGGGAAGGTCACATGGGCATTGGCCCGCGCGACATCGACCACGCCGGTCTCCAGCGGCTGGCGCAGCGAATCGAGCACCGCGCGCTGGAATTCGGGCAGCTCGTCAAGAAACAGCACGCCAAGGTGCGCGAGGCTGACCTCGCCCGGGCGGACCTTGAGCCCGCCCCCGGTGAGCGCCGCCATCGAGGCCGAATGGTGGGGGCTGCGGAACGGTCGGGTGCGGCTGATCCGGCCCTCTTCCAGCATGCCCGCGACCGAGGAGACCATCGACACTTCCAGCGCCTCGGCCGGGGTCAGCGGCGGCAGCACGCCGGGCAGGCAGCTCGCCAGCAATGACTTGCCCGCACCCGGCGGGCCGATCAGCAGCAGGTTGTGCCCGCCCGCCGCAGCAATCTCCAGCGCGCGCTTGGCGACTTCCTGGCCCTTGACCTGCTTGAGGTCGGGCCCGAAGCCCGGTGCCTCGGTTTCGCCCGGCTGCGGCTGAGACAATTGCTGCACGCCTTTGAGGTGGTTGAGCAGGCTGACCAGGTTGGGCGCGGGCACCACCGGCACCCCGCTGGCCCAGGCCGCCTCGCTGCCCTGCACCGCCGGACAGATCAGCCCCAGCTCTTTCGAAGAGGCATGCAGCGCCGCCAGCAGCACGCCGGGTGAGGCAACGATCCGTCCGTCGAGCGCCAGTTCGCCCACGGCGATGAAATCAAACAGCTGCTCGGCATCGGTCACCCCCATCGCGCCCAGCAGGGCCAAGGCGATCGGCAAGTCATAGTGGCTGCCTTCCTTGGGCAGATCGGCCGGCGAGAGGTTGATCGTGATCCGCTTGGGCGGCAGTGACAGGCCCATCGCCGCCAGCGCCGCGCCGACCCGTTCCTTGCTTTCATTGACCGCCTTGTCGGGCAGGCCGACCACGTTGAAGCGCGGCAAGCCGGGCGCGATCTGGCACTGCACTTCGACGCTGCGCGCCTCCAGCCCCAAATAAGCGACGGTCTGGACCAGCGCGACCAAGTAATGCCCCCACGTGTTACTGCCTAATACTGGGGTGATGGCGCGCGTTTTTGCGAATGTCGAGCGATTGCCACCAGCCTGGACAATTTTCGAGCCCCTCCCCAGCGGGGAGGGGTTGGGGTGGGGGCTCAAGGCTAGCGTAGAACCCCCACCCTGCCCTCCCCAATGGGGAGGGTTCAAGAACAAGTGCTGAAAGCCAATCTTAACCTTTGGCCTTGTGAACACGGTAAGGGGTCAGGGCCGATTAGGATGGCATGCGCAAGTGTGCCGCCCTCTTCGTGCCCCTCCTCGCCCTGCTGGCCGCGCCTGCAATGGCGAACGAAGTGGTGATCGAAGAGACAGTCGAGATCACCGAAGAGGTGGTGAGCGATGGCGCGGCCGAACGTTTCGTCCCCGCCGCGCCTGCGCCGATCCCGCAAGGGGTCGCCCGCTACGGCCCGTTCCGCGTGATCGACGGCCAGCGCGCCGCCCTGGTCGATGTGACCGATGAGCGCAGCCCGGCCCAGTTCGAAGCCATGCTGCGCGCCCATCCCGGTATCACCGTGCTCGAAATGATCGAGTGCCCCGGCACCGAGGACGACCGCGCCAACCTGAAGCTGGGGCGGATGATCCGCGCCCGCGGGATCGCCACGCATGTCCCCAGCGGCGGCTCGGTTCGTTCGGGCGGGGTCGAACTGTTCCTGTCCGGTGCGCGCCGGATCGCCGATCCGGGCAGCGAATTCGCGGTCCATTCCTGGGCCGACGAGGATGGCCGCGAGGCCAAGGACTATCCCGCCGAAGCGCCGGAGAACCGCGCCTACATCGACTATTACAAGGCGATGGGCATGCCCGAAGGTGAGGCCCGCGCCTTCTATGCCATGACCAATTCGGTTCCCCATGCCGATGCCAGGTGGCTGACCGCCCAGGACATGGGTCGCTGGGTTAAGCTGGATTAGATTGGTTCGCGCGAAGGCGCAAAGAGCGCAAAGATGTCCTGTTTGCGGCGCAGCCGCTCTTTCCAGTTTCCGTTGCCGTTGACGCGGCCTTCAATGGGAGCGATCTGCCTGCGGCAGTCACAACCTCTTTGCGCTCTTTGCGCCTTCGCGCGAACCCAATCTGCTTGACTCACCCCATGCCCTCCGTTAACGGCGCGCGTCTGCGATCGGACCACTTTGACAGTCGGTCCGCTAACTCAAGAATTCCTGAGGTTTTGAAATGAAGCGTACGTTCCAGCCCAGCCGCCTTGTTCGCGCCCGTCGCCACGGCTTCCGCGCCCGCACGGCTACCGTCGGCGGCCGCAAGGTTCTTGCCGCTCGCCGCGCGCGCGGCCGCAAGAAGCTGTCGGCCTGAGCGAACAGCAGAGCATGTCGGTCCTGACCAAAAGGGCCGATTTTCTCAGCGCCAACCGGGGCATGCGGATCGCACGCCCCGGTTTTGTTTTGCTCGCGCGGCCCAATGGGCTTGAAACGATGCGCTATGGCATCACCGTTACCAAGAAGATCGGCAACGCGGTGGTGCGCAACCGCATGAAGCGGCGCTTTCGCGAACTGCTGCGCGCAGCGCTGCCGGCCGAGGGCCTGGCGGGTCACGACCATGTGCTGATTGGCCGCGAAGGCGGGGTCGAGCGTGACTTTGCCAAGCTGCGCGAGGAACTGACCGCCGCGCTGGCCCGCGCCGCCGAAGGCAAAGGCGATCCGCCGCGCCGCAAGCCCGGACCGCGCAAGTGAAACGTCTGCTGATCCTCATCGCCCGGGGCTGGCAACTGGGCCCGTCGCGGATCCTTCCGCCTTCGTGCCGCTATGCCCCGTCGTGCTCGCAGTACATGATCGAGGCGGTGGAGAAACATGGCGCGATTAAGGGTGGCTGGCTGGGCCTGAAGCGTATAATGCGCTGCCATCCTTGGGGGGGACACGGGTTTGACCCGGTGCCTTGATAAGCATCGCCGCCACCCCATCTGACATAAACCGAATAGCAAGCCAGGGGCGCCTTCGTGGACAATCACAAGTACAAGAACATGGTCCTCGCCGGGGTGCTGTCCGTGCTGATCCTGCTGGGTTGGAACTGGGCGATGGCCTACTTCTACCCCCAGGCCAGCAAGGCACCGGCTCCCGCAGCCAGCGCGCCTGCCGCCGCGCCAGCACCTGCCGCTGCCGGCGCAGTGCCTGCGGCCGGACAGGCTGCTCCGGCCAAAGACCTCAAGACAGCGCTGAGCGCCGCCACTCGCGTGCCGATTGCCGCGCCGGGCCTGTCGGGCTCGATCAACCTGCTAGGCGGGGTAGTCGATGACCTCACTACCAACCGCCACACCGCCGCGCTTGACAAGGCGCAAGGCCAGGAGCGGATCTTTGCCCCCGCCGGCACCCCCGGCCAGCACTATGCGCAGTTTGGCTGGAGCATGGGCGACGGCGTGCCGGCGATTGCCCTGCCGGGCGCCCAGACCGTCTGGACCGCCCCGGCCGGAGCCAGGCTGACCCAGCAGAGCCCGGTCACGCTGAGCTGGAACAACGGTGCCGGGCAGACCTTCACGCTGACCTATGCGATCGATGCCGACTACATGCTGACCGTGACCCAGCAGGTCAGCAACGCCGGCCCCGCCCCGGTCGCAGTCAAACCGATCGCCCAGCTCAGCCGTGCGCAGCCGCGCGCCGATGACCACGAAGCCTACGACACTTTCAACGTCCATTCCGGCCCGTTCGGCGCCTTTGACGGCACCGTCAGTTTCGACAACAACTATTCCGATGTGGCCGAAACCAAGCAGGTCGCCAACAAGGGCAAGACCGACTGGGTTGGCTTTACCGACATCTACTGGATGAGCACGCTGATCCCGGATAAGACTGCGGCTAGCAGCGATTTCCGGGCGATGGACAAGGGCGTCTTCCTGGCCAACCTGTTCTATCCGCAAGTCAGCGTGGCACCAGGCCAGCAGAGCTCGCAGGCCACCCGCCTGTTCGCCGGGGCCAAGGAAAGCTCGGTGCTCGATCGCTATGCGGCAAGCGGCATCCCCAATTTCGACCTGGCGATCGACTGGGGCTGGTTCCGCTGGTTCGAACGCCCGCTGTTCGGCCTGCTCAAGTGGCTGTTCGGCGCGGTTGGCAACTTTGGCGTGGCGATCATGCTGCTGACCCTGATCGTGCGCACGGTGATGTTCCCGGTCGCGCAGAAGCAGTTCGCTTCGATGGCGGCGATGAAGGCGATCCAGCCCAAGATGAAGGCGATCCAGGACCGCTACAAGGATGACCGGGCGAAGCAGCAAGAAGAGATCATGGCGCTCTACAAGAAGGAAGGCGTCAACCCGCTGGCGGGGTGCCTGCCGATCTTCCTGCAGATCCCGGTGTTCTTCGCGCTCTACAAAGTGCTGATCCTCTCGGTCGAAATGCGCCACCAGCCGTTCGCGCTGTGGATCAAGGACCTGTCCGCGCCCGATCCGCTGCACTTCCTCAACCTGTTCGGCTACCTTGATTTCACCCCGCCGGCGTTCCTGGCGATCGGCATCCTCGCGCTGCTGCTGGGGATCACCATGTGGCTGCAGTTCAAGCTCAATCCGGCGCAGATGGATCCCGCTCAGCAGCAGATCTTCGCGATCATGCCGTGGATGATGATGTTCATCATGGCGCCTTTCGCGGCCGGGCTGCTGC
>PNJT01000019.1 GCA_013822005.1 Novosphingobium sp.
AAATGCTCCAATATGGGGTTGGCGGCGCATTGGCCGATGAATGGGGCGGAAAAGGGGCGATCCTTCTATCAGGGGTTGGCCCGCTCCACCAACCCCCGCACCGCCGCCATGAACGGCCCGATCGAGACCGGCTTGGCGAGGTACCCTTCGGCCCCGGCATCCCTGATCCGCTCCTCGTCGCCCTTGCCGGCATAGGCGGTGACGGCCAGCACCGGGATCGGGCGCAGCGCGGGGTCTTTCTTGGCCATTTCGATCAGGTCCAACCCTGAGACGTTGGGCAGCTGGATATCCATGATGATCAGGTTGGGCACGAACTGCCGCGCGGCGTCGAGCGCGAGCATGCCGTCGGCGCAAGGCTCGACTGCATAGCCCTGGCTGCGCAGAACGTCGCAGAACAGCTTGCGGTTGAGGTCGTTGTCCTCGACAACAAGGATACGCTTTGCCATGAGCCGTGCCCTACCCTTTGCCCAAAGGCCTGACTAGTGTTGCGCGATGCCAAATCCCCCATGCATGATCCCATGGCGCTCGCGCTGGGCGCGCTCGGCTGGGTATTGGGCGATGGCCCGCGGGCCGAGCGGCTGCTGGCGCTGACCGGGCTTGATGCCGATGCCTTGCGCGGCGGGCTGGGCGATCCGGCGGTGCTGGGCGCGGTGCTGGAATTTCTGGCGCAGTATGAGCCCGATCTGGTTGCAGCGGCAGAGCATCTGGGGGTTGAACCGGGCACCCTGATGGCCGCGAGAGAAAGTTTGTGAAAATTATGGCAAGGCCGCTCATCATCAGCGACTGCGACGAAGTGCTGCTGCACATGATCGTTCCGTTCGGCGAATGGCTGGAGGAGACCCAGCCGGTTTCGTTCAAGCTGATCGGCAACGATTTCGGCAAGGCGATCCGCGACAAGGTCAGCGGCGAGCCGGTGCCGCCGGAAGAGATCTGGCGGCTGCTGGGGCTGTTTTTCGATGGCGAGATGCACCGCCAGACCCCGATTGCCGGCGCAGTCCAGGCGATCAACACGCTGAAGGATCACGCCGACGTGGTGATCCTGACCAACCTGGCCGACCGCCACAACGAGCCGCGCCGCCAGCAACTCCTGTCGCACGGGATCGACTTGCCGGTCTTCACCAACCAGGGGCCCAAAGGCCCGGCATTGCAGGCGATCATCGAGCAGTATCAACCGAGCTACGCGGTGTTCATCGACGATCTGGCCCAGCACCACGGATCGGCGATGGAGCATGTGCCCGAGATCGACCGGCTGCATCTCTGCGGCGAGCCGAGCCTGGCCCCCCACATCACTTGCGGGTTCGAGGCGGGCCACGCCCACGCCCGGATCGACACCTGGGAGCATGCCTTGCCCTGGCTGCTTGTCCGACTTGAGGAGAACGCATGAGCATCGAAGCGAAACTGGCCGAACTGGGGATCGTTCTGCCCGAAGCCGCCGCGCCGGTCGCGGCCTATGTCCCGGTGGTGATTGCCGGAGGATTGGCCCATGTTTCCGGACAGGTCTCGTTCGTTGACGGGGTGCTGCGCAAGGGGCGGCTGGGCGAAGACGTCGGCCTTGAGCAGGGGATCGAGGCAGCGCAGGGCTGCGGGCTGATGATCCTGGCTCAGCTCAAGGCCGCGCTCGGCTCGCTCGACCGGGTCGAACGCGTGGTCAAGCTGGGCTGCTTCGTCAATTCCTCCGCTGATTTCACCGACCAGCCCAAGGTTGCCAATGGTGCCTCGGAACTGATGGTCGCGGTATTCGGTGAGGCCGGCAAGCACGCCCGCGCGGCGGTGGGCGTGCCCAGCCTGCCGCTGGGGGTGGCTGTCGAAGTGGATGCGATCGTTGCTGTTCGCCCTGCTTGATCGCTGGCGCAGCCCGCCGCCCAGGCCCGACAAGGTCGCTTGGCTGGGTGAGTGGGAATATGCGCATCGCGGGCTTCACGGCCCGGGCCTGCCCGAAAACTCGCCCGCAGCCTTTGCGGCGGCCGTGGCCAAGGGCATGGGGATCGAATGCGATGTCCAGCGCTCGCAAGACGGGCGGGCGATGGTCTTCCACGATGCCACGCTGGAACGGATGACCGCCGAAGAAGGGGCACTCGATGCCCGCAGCGCGGCAGAGCTTGGCCGGATCCAGCTAGCCGGTGGGAGCGATACGATTCCCAGCCTGCGCCAGGTGCTTGACCAGCTGGGCGGCAAGGCTCCGGTGCTGATCGAGATCAAGTCTTCGCGCCAGGCGGGCGGATCGCGCGGGCGGGTTTCCTCGCTGTGCCTGGCGGTGCGGCGCGAGCTGGAGGGCTATCTGGGCCAGGCCGCAGTGATGAGCTTCGATCCGCGGGTCGTGCGCTGGTTCGCCCAGCATTCGCCGATGACCGTGCGCGGGCTTGTGGTGACCGAGGGCGATGCCAAGACGCTGGCCGGGATGATCCGCCGCCGCCTCAGCCTGTGGCATGCCCGGCCCGATTTCCTCGCCTATGACATCCGCGACTTGCCGAGCCGCTTTGCGCTTGCCCAGCGCAAGCGCGGGCTGCCGCTGCTGACCTGGACCGTGAAAAGCGCCGAACACCGCGAGCGCGCGGCGACGTACACCGACGCGCCGATTGCCGAAGGCGCGGGCGTGGCGTGATCGAGGCCCGGGTCGGCAAAGCAGTAGGCGAGCTGCCCGCGGCCGAATGGGATGCGCTGGCCGGGGGCAATCCGTTTGTCAGCCACGCTTTTCTGACCGCACTGGAGGACTCGGGCTCGGTCGGCCCTGGCACCGGCTGGTCGCCCGCACCGATCACGATTGCCGACAGTGGGGGCAGGCTGATTGCGGCGCTGCCGGCTTACCTGAAGGCGCACAGCCAGGGCGAATATGTCTTCGATCACGCCTGGGCCGATGCCTGGCACCGTGCGGGTGGGGCCTATTACCCCAAGCTGCAGATCGCCGCGCCGTTCACCCCTGCCACCGGGCCGCGATTGCTGCTGGCCGACGAGGCATTGGCCGGGCCGCTGCTGAGGGCGGCCGAGCAGGTCTGCGCGGACAATGGCCTGTCCTCGGCCCATGCCACTTTCATCACCAAAGAACAGGCGGGGCTGTTCGAGGCGGCTGGCTGGCTGCTGCGGCACGACATCCAGTTCCACTGGGAAAACCGCGGCTACGCCAGTTTCGACGACTTCCTGGCCGAGCTGTCCTCACGCAAGCGCAAGGATCTTCGCAAGGAGCGTGCGGCGGCGCAGGACGGGGTGGAAATCCGCGCGTTGACCGGCGCGGACCTCAAGGAAGAGCACTGGGACGCGTTCTGGCACTTCTATCAGGATACCGGGTCAAGGAAGTGGGGGCATCCCTATCTGACCCGCGAAGCGTTCACGCTGTTTGGCGAGCGGATGGCGGAGCAGGTGCTGCTGATCCTGGCCACTATGGAGGGGCAGCCGGTGGCGGGTGCGCTCAACTTTATCGGGCCTGAGGCTTTGTATGGCCGCTATTGGGGGGCCTTGCTCGACAAGCCGTTCCTGCATTTCGAGCTGTGTTACTACCAGGCGATCGACGCAGCGATCCGGCTGGGCCTGGGGCGGGTCGAGGCCGGGGCGCAAGGCGGGCACAAGTTGGCGCGGGGTTATGAGCCGGTTGAAACCGTCTCGGCCCACTGGATTGCCCACCCCGGTTTCCGCGAGGCGGTGGCCGATTTTCTGGAGCGCGAACGCGCAGGGGTCGCGGCAGACCGAAATTTCCTTGGCGCGCGGACCCCGTTCAAGAAGGCTTAGGCGGCCTTGCGGACCGAGGCTGAAATCCACTCGCGGGCGCGGCGCTGGGCTTCGGCGATTTCGCGGGCGGTCATTTCGTCACTGATGTCGGCGCGGCACATCTGGGCTTCGGCGTGGCCGTTGACGGCGGCCAGGTTGAACCATTTGTGCGCTTCGATCAGGTCGCAATCGACCCCGTGGCTGCCGGTCGAATAGGCGACGCCAAGGTCGTAATAGGCGCTGATATCGCCCTGTGCGGCGGCGGCCAGGCAGCTGGCGACCAACAGGTCTTCGCTGCGTTCATCGGCGAAGGTAACCTTGCCGGTCTGGATCCAGGCTGTGCTCATCTCTCTAACCCCCTGTAGAGGCGGGCTTTCGAACCCGCCGACAGGGCCAACCTTCCCGAACATGGTCAACAAATGGTTAACGCCCATGGCAATTTGTCCCGCTGTGCGACACTTGCCATGCGCCAGCCGTGTTACAGCCCTGCGAAATGTCCGTTCATCCGCGCCCAATCTCGATCAATCTAGGCCCCGCGCGGATTGGCGCTTGTATGGGATTCTGCGTGAGCCTATAGGCGCGCTCGGACAGGCAGCGGGGGCGATCGGAAAGGTCCGAAGCCAACAGGACCCGAGGCCCACCCGGTTTGGTGTGGAGAGTTTATGGCGACGGTTGTCGGCGAAGAGATTGACGTTCTGGCCAAGGCCAAGCGGGCTATTGCGGGCGACTATGCCCCCAGCGAAGACGAACCCTACATGAGCGAAGCGCAGCAGGACTATTACCGCCGCCTGCTGCTCGAATGGAAAAAGCTGATCCTGGTCGCCGCGCAGGATACCCTGCAATCGCTGCAGGACGGTCCGATCCGCGAACCCGACCTCAACGACCGCGCCTCGAGCGAGACCGACTGGGGGATCGAGCTGCGCACCCGCGACCGCCAGCGCAAGCTGATCGCCAAGATCGAATCCGCGCTGCGCCGGATCGAAGAGGGCGAATATGGCTACTGCGAAGTCACCGGCGAACCGATTGGTCTGGGCCGACTTTCCGCCCGCCCGATTGCCACGATGACGGTCGAAGCGCAGGAAGCGCATGAGCGCCGTGAGAAAATTTCTCGCGACGATTGAGCATTTTCGCGCCGTTAACCGCTTCTTTGGCATTACGGTTTAGCTTTCGGCGATGCTGGAACCGGTAAATCCGTGTCCAGCAAAGATCGCGGGAGTTAAACGAACAGCCATGACTGACGGCGAACATCGGCATATCGCGCGCGACAGCCTGTTCGTGCTGGCCGACCTGCGGATCGACGGGATCGAGGGCGAGCACCGCATTCGCGTGCGCAACCTTTCGGCTGGCGGGCTGATGGCCGAAGGCGCATTCAACGTCCAGCGCGGTCAGCTGGTCTGGACCCAGCTGCGCAATATCGGCTGGGTCGAAGGCTCGGTCGCCTGGGTTCAGGACAGTCGCTTTGGCATCGCTTTCCGCGAAGATATCGACCCGCGAGTGGTCCGTACCCCGCTGGCTGCCGGAGAGACCACTCCGCGCTATGTCCGCCCGCCGCTGTCCTCGCTTGAGCAAGGCGCGCTGCGCAAGATCTGATTGCCTGCTGCCGCGCAGGGATTGGCACCACGCCAGGAATTCCGTTAGGGTAGCCGGATCATGGTTCTGCGCCGCCTTGCCCTGCTTTCGTTCGCCGCGCTGCCGCTGGCGCTGGGCGGGTGCCTGGGGGGTGAGGATCGCCCGGTCCGGGTGCTGGTGATCGGCGATCCGGGATCGACCTTTGCCGGGGGTGCCCGCCTGCCCCAGGCCGCCCAGATCCTGCGCGCCGCCGCCTTTGAAGGCCTGGTCGGCTTTGACGAACAGGGCCGGGTCGCCCCGGCGCTGGCCGATCGCTGGATCGTGACCGACGACGGCCTCAGCTATATCTTCCGCTTGCGCGACGGGACCTGGCCGGGGGGCAGCCCGATCACCGCCGAAAGCGCGCAGGCCGCGCTGGCGCAGGCCATCGCCCAGCAACGCGGGCAGCCACTGGGCGCGGACCTGGCGGTGATCGACGAAGTGCGAACCATGGCCGGCCGCGTGATCGAGATCCGGCTGAAGCAGCAAATGCCCGATCTGCTCCAGCTGCTCGCCCAGCCCGAACTGGGCCTTGTCCGGACTGGGCGGGGTGCCGGGCCGATGCGTTCCAAGCGCGACAGCAACAAGGATCTGGGCCTTTCCGGGGTGTTGCTGCGCGCTATCCCGCCCGAGGACCGCGGCCTGCCGCCCGAAGCGGACTGGGCCGATCATGTCCAGCCGGTCCATTTGTCCGCGCTGCCCGCGGCCAAGGCGATCGAACTGTTCAACCTGGGCGAGGCCGAAGTGGTGCTGGGCGGCACCTTTACCGACTATCCGCGGCTGGGCACGGCTTCGGTATCAGGCGGCGCGATCCGCTTCGATCAGGTTTCCGGGCTGTTCGGGCTGGCAGTGGTTCGCGGCGAAGGATTTCTGGCGGAAAGCGAAAACCGCGAAGCGATTGCAATGGCGATCGACCGCGAAGCACTGATCGCTGCAGTCAACCTCAACGGCTGGACCGCGACCACCCGCGTGGTCAATCCCGGACTTGAGGGCGATCGCGGCGCGATTTCCGAACGCTGGGCCGGGCGCTCGATCGAGGAACGCCGCGCCGTGGCGGCAGGCCGGGTGGCCAAATGGAAGGGCGGCCGCGACGGCGGCGCGGGGCTGCGGATCGCGCTGCCGTCAGGACCAGGTTCCGACTTATTGTTCAAGCTCCTGCGCGCTGACCTCAAAGCAATCGGGCTTGAAGCGCAGCAAGTGCCGATGGCCGCCAATGCCGACCTGCGGCTGGTCGATACGGTGGCGCGCTATGCCCGCCCGGCCTGGTTCTTCAACCAGCTGAGCTGCGCCAATGCCCGCGCGCTGTGCAGTGCCACTGCCGACACCCTGTTCGCCAAGGCCCAGGCCGAGACCGATCCGGTCAAGCACGCCGACTTGCTGGAGGATGCCGAGGTCCAGCTGACCCAGGCCAACGGCTATATTCCCTTCGGCGTGCCGATCCGCTGGTCGCTGGTGGCGGGCGGCACCAATGGCTTTGCGGTCAACCGCTGGGGGGTCCATCCCTTGATGCCGCTGGCCAGGCTCCCCAAATAGAAGCCCGCGGGCATCTGGCCCCGCGCAGCCCAGAGGTCGCCATGGAACTGCAAGACAAGCCCCGGCGGATGACCGCCGAACTGCCGCTGGGCACCGATCCGGAATCGGTTCGCCGCCGGATCGAGGGGCTGGAGCGCCTGCTCGAAGGCCTGATCGAAGTGCCGCTGGTTGGCCGCAAGGTCGGGCTTGATGCGCTGCTCGGGCTGATCCCGGTTGGCGGCGACGTGATCTCGGGCGCGCTGGGGCTTTATCTGGTCTGGGAAGCCCGCAACCTGGGTCTGCCGCGCTGGCAATTGTGGCGGATGGCCGGCAATGTCGGGATCGATACGCTGATCGGTGCGGTGCCCGTCGCGGGCGACCTGTTCGACTTCCTATATCGCTCGAACAGCAAGAACCTCAAGATCGTGCGCAAGCATCTGGACAAGCACCATCCCGCCACGCGCATCCTCGAGGGCTAGGCCACTTCGCTGGACTTCCGAAATCCGCGACCCGCGACTCGCCGGGAATCAGCCGTTTACGAGAAATTAACCTTTCATCTTCATTGGTCATATGGTTAATGGCGGGCAATGACCCTTACCAAGGGGTAATTGGCCAGGGAAACGGGGCAAAAGGGGACCACCCATGCGCGTACTGCTGATCGAGGACGAGCCGACCACGGCACGGGCCATCGAACTGATGCTGACTACCGAAGGCTTCAATGTCTATTCGACCGACCTGGGCGAAGAAGGCTTGGACCTCGGCAAGCTCTATGATTACGACATCATCTTGCTGGACCTCAATCTGCCCGACATGCACGGGTATGACGTGCTCAAGAAGCTGCGCGTCGCCAAGGTGCAGACCCCGGTCTTGATCCTTTCAGGCATTTCCGAAATGGATTCGAAGGTCCGCTCGTTCGGTTTCGGTGCCGACGACTATGTCACCAAGCCGTTCCACCGCGAAGAACTGGTCGCCCGCATTCACGCGGTTGTGCGCCGTTCGAAGGGCCATTCGCAGTCGGTCATCCGCACCGGCAAGCTGGCGGTCAACCTGGATGCCAAGACCGTCGAAGTCGATGGCGCCCGCGTCCACCTGACCGGCAAGGAATACGCGATGCTCGAGCTGCTGTCGCTGCGCAAGGGCACCACGCTGACCAAGGAAATGTTCCTCAACCACCTTTATGGCGGGATGGACGAACCCGAACTCAAGATCATCGACGTGTTCATCTGCAAGCTGCGCAAGAAACTGGCGCATGCCTGCGGGGGCGAAAACTACATCGAAACCGTCTGGGGCCGCGGCTATGTGCTGCGCGATCCGGGCGAAGAGGCGCAGGCTGCTTGATAGCGCCCGCCTGAGTCCCGCTACCCGAGTTCGTCACCAACAACGGCCCGCCCCTTCCGGCGGGCCGTCTTGGTATGTATGGGCGGCGAATGACTGCGCACAAATCCGGCGATCCGACCACGATCAACCGCCTCTATGGCCGCGCCAAGGGCAAACCCCTGCGTGCCGGGCAGCAAGGGCTGGTTGATACTCTGCTGCCGCGGATCGCAATGCCTGCCGAGGGCCCGATCACTTCCGAAGTGCTGTTTGGTGACAGTCGCCCGCTCCATTTCGAAATTGGCTTCGGCGGGGGCGAACACATGGCGGCGCGGGCCGATATGCTGCCCGACCACGGCTTCATCGGGGCCGAGCCGTTCCTCAATGGGGTGGCCCAGGCGCTCACCCATGTCGATGGTGACAACGGCGCGCATCCGCCGCTGGGCAATGTCCGGATCCACCACGGCGACGCACTGGAGGTGCTGCGGCGGATTCCCGATGGCGCGCTGTCGTTTCTCTACCTGCTCCACCCCGATCCCTGGCCCAAGGCGCGCCATGCCAAGCGGCGGATGATGAATGACGGCCCGGTGAACCTGTTCGCGGCCAAGCTGAAACCCGGCGGGGAGTTCCGCTTCGGCACCGATCATCCGGTCTATGTTTGCCACGCGCTGATGGTGATGCGCCGCCACCGCGACCAGTTCGACTGGCTGATCGAAGGCCCGCAGGATTTCCAGAAACGCCCCGGCGGCTGGCCCGAAACCCGCTATGAACACAAGGCCCGCACGGTTTACGGGCACGAGGTGTGGTATTTCCGTTATCGGCGGCACTCATGAAAGTGCTCGGCCTGATCGGCGGGATGAGCTGGGAAAGCTCTGCGCAATATTACCGGCTGATCAACGAAGGCGTGCGCGCAGCGCGCGGGCCGACCGCTTCGGCCAAGTGCCTGCTGTGGTCGTTCGATTTCTCGGAGATCGAGGCCTTGCAGCATGCCGGGGACTGGGGCGGGCTCGAAGCACAGATGATCGATGCCGGACAGCGGCTGGCACGTGCGGGGGCCGAGGCCTTGGTGATCTGCACCAACACCATGCACCTGATGGCCGATGCGGTGGAGGCTGCGGCAGGCGTGCCCTTGCTGCATATCGCTGATCCCACTGGAGCGGCGGTCAGGGCTGCCGGGATCGGCACAGTCGGCCTCCTGGGCACGGCCTTCACCATGGAGCAGGGCTTCTACAAGGACCGGCTGGCGGCGCGCCACACCCTTGAGGTCTTGGTCCCCGAGGCGGAGGACCGCGCACTGGTTCACCGGGTGATCTACGAGGAACTGGTCGCCGGGGTGGTGCGCGACGCTTCGCGCGAGGCCTATCGCAAGGTGATCGAACGCCTGATCCAGCGCGGGGCCGAAGGGGTGATCCTGGGCTGCACCGAAATCATGCTGCTGGTCGGGCAAAGCGGCAGCGCGGTGCCGCTGTTCGATACCACCAGCCTGCATGCCCAGGCCGCAGTGGAACTGGCGCTGGGCTGATCCCGGCATCCCGCCGCACAAAGGTTTCGCTTGGGCGCTGGGCGGAATTTCTTTGTCGTCGGCAGGGCCGCGCAACTCTATTCTTTTGGTCGAGAACCGCCAGCGGGAGCGTGACCGGCCATGGACCTTGCTTCGTTCGATCTTGCCGCCCTGCTGCCCTTCATCGCGGTGGGTTTTGCCGCGCAGCTGGTCGATGGCGCGCTGGGCATGGCCTTCGGGGTCATCTCCAACACGCTGCTGGTCGGCGTGATGGGCGTCCCGCCCGCGCTCGCCTCGCAGCGGGTCAATCTGGTGCAATGCTTCACCAGCGGTATTAGCGCGGTCAGCCATTTGCTGCATCGCAATGTCGATCGGCGGCTGTTTGCCTTGCTGCTGATCCCGGCGCTGGTTGGGGGTTTGGTTGGCGTGAACTTGATCACTTCGATCGATGGCAGTGTGATCAAACCCTTTGTTCTGGCCTATCTGCTAGCTATCGGCCTCTACTTGCTATGGCGTGGGATTGGGCACGAACACGTTCATCGCGAGGCCCGCAGAGTGGCACCGCTAGGCCTGGTCGGCGGATTTCTCTCTGCGGTGGGCGGTGGCGGTTGGGGGCCGGTGGTGACCTCCAACCTGCTGATCCAGGGGGCTGATCCACGCAAGGTGGTGGGCACGGTCAGTCTCGTCGAATTTTTCCTGACCTTGACCGTTTCGGGAGCCTTCATCTGGCACCTGGGCTTTGCCGATCTGGCCGGGGCGACGCTGGGCCTGCTGATTGGCGGACTGCTCGCCGCGCCGCTGGGCGCCTGGGCGGCCAAGCATTTCAACCCCAAGACCATGCTGCTGCTGGTCGGGACCGTGCTGACGCTGACCAGTCTTTACGGGATCTATCGCGCCTGGGGTTAGTTAGCGGGCGCGGTTGGGTCGGCCTTTGTGGTGGTGTTGCGTCCTCTGCGTGAACCCCTTTAGAACACAAACCTTGCAGACCAACCGGCCATGGCAGTATCACCCAATCGCTGCCGCAATCGCCAGCAGGTGCCGGGCCTGCTCCAGGTGCAGCAGCTCGGCCATCTTGCCCTCAACCCGGATCGCGCCCTTGCCCTGGTTTTCGGGCAGTGCGAAGGCATCGACCACGGCCTGGGCCCGGGTCACGTCAGCCGCGCTGGGGGTGAAGACCGCGTTGCAGGGCTCGACCTGGTCGGGATGGATCAGGCACTTGCCGTCGAAGCCGAACTCCAGCCCCTGTTCGCATTCGGCGCGGACCACAGCCATGTCGCGGAATTCGTTGCTGACCCCGTCGAACACCAGCAGGCCATGCGCGCGGGCGGCGCAGACCGTTTGCGTGAGGATCGGCAGGAACGGCGCGCGGCCGGGTTTCAGCTGGGCGCGCATTTCCTTGGCAAGATCGTTGGTGCCCATGGCGAAGGCCGCCAGCCGGGTCGAGCCGGCCAGCGCGGCCACTTCGTCGAGCCGGGGCATCAGCGCGCAGGTTTCGACCATGATCCACAGCCGGGTATGTGCCGGTGCTGCCGAGATCGCCGCGTCATAGGCGCGGACATCTCCGATGGTACTGACCTTGGGGACAAGGATTGCGTCGGGCCCGGCAGCAGCTGCGGCGGCCAAGTCCGCCTCAGCCCATTCGGTGCCGAACGCATTGACCCGGATCACCACCTCGCGCCGGCCAAACCCGCCCTCGGCAATCGCGGCGACAGCGGCGGCGCGCGCCTCGGGCTTGTTCTCCGGCGCGACCGCGTCTTCCAGATCGAGCACCAGCACATCAGCCGCCAGGGTGCGCGCTTTGGCCACGGCCTTGGCGTTCGAGGCCGGGAGGTAGAGGACCGAACGGCGCGGACGGATCATCCGGTAACGCCCGCCGCCGCCAGCACCGCCAGCGTCAGCACATCGGGCGCAATCGCGGTCATCGGGGCGATCTGGACCGGCTTTTCCATCCCCAGCAGCATCGGCCCGATCGTCGCCTGCCCGCCCAGTTCGCGCAGCAGCTTGGCCGAGATATTGGCCGATTGCAGACCGGGCATGATCAGCACATTGGCCGGGGCGGAGAGGCGGCAGAACGGATAGTTGGCCATGACCGTGGGGTTGAGCGCGGCATCGGGGGCGAGCTCGCCCTCATACTCAAAGCCGGGCTGCTCGGCATCGAGGATCGCCACCGCCTCACGGATCGAATCGAGCCAGCGCCCCGGCGGGTTGCCGAAAGTCGAGTAGGACAGGAACGCAACGCGCGGTTCGTGGCCCAGGCGCCGCGCGACGGCGGCGGTTTCCTTGGCGATCACCGCCAGATCGGCTGCGCTGGGGCGTTCGTTCACGGTCGTGTCGGCCAGGAAGGTGGTGTAGTTCTTGCCGATCATCAGGTGGATGCCGAACGGCAGGCGGCCTTCCTGCGGATCGAGCACCTGACGCACTTCGCGCATGGTCTGGGCAAAGGTGCGGGTCATGCCGGTGACCATCGCATCGCCGATCCCGAGCTTGAGCAGCAAGGAGGCGAAGGCGTTGCGGTCCTGGTTGACCATCCGCCTGACGTCGCGCTCCATGAACCCGCGGCGTTGCAGCCGGTCATACAGCAGTTCGACCATTGCGGGCACGTGAGTGCTGATTGCCGAATTTTCGATCAACCAGTCGTCGGGATTGGTGACATCGAGTTCGGCAAGCTTGGCTTTCACCGCGTCGGTGCGGCCGACCAGGATCGGTTCGCCATAGCCGAAATCGCGGTACTGGATCGCCGCGCGCAGCACGATCTCGTTCTCGGCCTCGGCAAAGATCATCCGCTTGGGATTGGCCTTCACCGCCTCATAGACCTGGGTCAAAACCGAAGTGGTGGGATTGAGCCGGGCTTTCAGGCTGTGGCGATAGGCGTCGAAATCCTCGATCGGCTTGCCCGCCACGCCCGTATCCATCGCCGCCTTGGCCACGGCCGAGGAGACCACTTCCATCAGCCGCGGATCGAACGGAGCGGGGATGATGTAGTCGGGGCCGAAGTGGTACTTCTGGCCGTAAGCTGCCGCCACTTCCTCAGGCACGGTTTCGCGCGCCAGCTGGGCGATCGCATTGGCCGCGGCAATCTTCATCTCCTCATTGATCGCGGTCGCCCGCACATCGAGCGCGCCGCGGAAGATGAAGGGAAAGCCCAGCACGTTGTTGACCTGGTTGGGATAATCAGAGCGCCCGGTGGCGATGATCGCGTCGGGGCGGACCGCCTTGGCATCCTCGGGGCGGATTTCCGGATCGGGATTGGCCATCGCGAAAATGATCGGCTTGGCGGCCATTTTGGCGACATATTCGGGCTTGAGCGCGCCAGCGGCGGAAAGGCCCAGGAAGATATCCGCACCGACCAGCGCCTGTTCCAGATCGCGCGCCTCGGTGTCGATCGCATGCGCGCTCTTCCACTGGTCCATCCCGCTTTCGCGGCCGCGATAGATCACGCCCGAGCGGTCGCAGACGGTGACGTTCTCGTGCCGCACGCCCATCGACTTGATCAGCGCGGTGCAGGCCAGGGCGGACGCTCCCGCTCCGTTGACCACCACCTTGACGTCCTTGAACTCGCGCCCCGTCAGGAAGCAGGCGTTGACCAGCCCCGCAGCGGCGATGATCGCAGTGCCGTGCTGGTCATCGTGCATCACCGGGATCTTCATGCGTTCGCGCAGCGCCTGCTCGATCACGAAGCATTCGGGGGCCTTGATGTCCTCAAGGTTGATCCCGCCGAAAGTCGGCTCCATCAGCGCGACCGCTTCAATGAACTTATCGGGGTCTTCGGTGGCCAATTCGATATCGATCGAATCGACGTCGGCAAAGCGCTTGAACAGCACCGCCTTGCCTTCCATCACCGGCTTGGAGGCGAGCGCGCCGAGGTTGCCCATGCCCAGGATCGCGGTGCCGTTGGAGATGACCGCGACCAGGTTGCCCTTGGCGGTATATTCATAGGCATCAGCCGGATTGTCAGCGATCGCTTGCACTGGCACGGCGACGCCGGGCGAATAGGCCAGGCTCAAGTCGCGCTGGGTTGCCATCGGCTTGGAGGCGATGATCTCGATCTTACCGGGGCGGATCGTCTTGTGATAGAACAGCGCTTCGCGTTCGGTGAAACGGACGTTGCTTTCGTCGGACATGGTATCTCCTGGAGTCAGTCCCGCCCTAACCCAGCGGCGCGCGACTTGATAGGGTCTGTTTCAGGCAAGCTGAAACAGGGCAACACCGGCCCGCTCCCCCTCCCGGCCACCCAACTCTAGGTTACCCTATGGGTGGCCGGGAGGGGGAGCGGGCCGGTGTTGCCTTCCACGGCAGTGGAACAGACTCTAGGGGAAAGCTGCTTAGTTTGGCCTGCCGAATCGCCCAGAGTGCGCTATCGCTGGTGGATGCACGGTTCGCCCGCCCCCACCCCGATGATGGCGCAGTACCTCGCGCTCAAGGCTGAGGCCGGGGATTGCCTGCTGTTCTACCGGATGGGCGACTTTTTCGAGCTGTTCTTCGACGATGCCAAGCTGGCGGCCGGGGTGCTCGACATCGCCCTCACCAGCCGGGGCGAGCACCAGGGCGTGCCGATCCCGATGTGCGGGGTGCCGGCGCATTCGGCCGAAGGATACCTGGCGCGGCTGATCAAGGCGGGGTGCCGCGTGGCCATTGCCGACCAGACCGAAAGCCCCGAAGAAGCCAAGCGGCGCGGCGGGTCCAAGGCGCTGGTGGCACGCGACATCGTGCGGTTCGTCACCGCTGGCACGCTGACCGAGGAGGCCCTGCTCGAACCGCGCCGGGCCAATGTGCTGGCGGCGGTCTGCGAACTTCGCGGAACTTACGGGATCGCCGCCTGCGACATTTCGACCGGGCGGATGGAACTGGAGGAATGTGCCGCCGACCGGCTGGGTGCGGCGCTGGCGCGGCTGGGGGCGAGCGAGCTGGTTGCGCCCGAGGGCAGCGACCAGGCCGATGCGATCCCTCGCCCCGCGCGCGACTTTTCCAGCGACGCGGGCGAGGCGCGGCTGAAAGCGCTGCACGAGGTCGCAACGCTCGACGGGTTCGGCATGTTCACCCGGCCGATGCTGGCGGCTGCCGGGGGCCTGATCGCCTACCTCGACCACGTCGGACGCGGCAGCCTGCCCTTGCTGCTGCCGCCGGTCGCACGCGCGGGTGAAGCACATCTGGCGATGGACGAGGCGACCCGCTCGAGCCTGGAAATCCTGACCTCCAGCCAGGGCGGGAGGCGCGGCAGCCTGATCGAGGCGCTGGATCGCTGCGTCACCGGGGCGGGTGCGCGCCAGCTGGCCGACGATCTTTCCGCTCCGCTGACCGATATGCATGAAATCGAGGCGCGGCTGGCGCTGGTGGACTGGCTCCACGGCGATCCCCTGCTGCGCGGCGATTTGCGCACGGTGATGCGCGCGATCCCCGATCTGGGCCGGGCGCTGGGCCGGGTAGTGGCCGGGCGCGGCAGCCCGCGCGATCTGGGGCAGCTGCGCGATGGCCTCAGCGAAGCGCGGCGGATCCATGACTTCCTCAAAGGCCGCAGCGAGCGCCCGGCGCTGCTTGAGGCGTTGCTCCCGGCCTTGACCGGGCATGGCGCGCTGACCGATCTCTATGCCCGCGCGCTGGTCCCGGCCCCGCCGACCGAGCGCAGCCAGGGCGGCTTCATCGCCGAGGGCTACGACGCCGCGCTTGACGAATTGCGCCGCATTTCCGGCGATGCCCGCCGCGCCATTGCCGCGCTCGAGGCCAAGTACCGCACCGAAACCGGGATCGCCGCGCTCAAGATCCGGCACAACGGGGTGCTGGGCTATTTCGTCGAGGTTCCGGCCAGGCACGGCGATGCGCTGATGGTGCCCGACAGCGGCTTTACCCACCGCCAGACCATGGCCGGGGCAGTGCGGTTCAACGCATTGGCACTGCATGAGGAGGCAAGCCGGATCGCCCAGGCCGGCGGGCATGCGCTCGCCGCCGAGGAGGCCCATTTCGAAGACCTCTGTGTCCGTGCGGTCGAGGCCCGCCACGCCATCGCCGCGACCGCCGCCGCACTGGCCCGGCTCGATGTCGCTGCCGGGCAAGCCGAGCGTGCGGCCGAGGGCGGCTGGTGCCGGCCCGAAGTCAGCCCTGATTCCGTGCTGGAAATCACCGGCGGGCGGCATCCGGTGGTTGAAGCGGCACTAGCCACCAAAGGCGAACGCTTTGTCGCCAACGATTGCCATTTGGCCCCGCAGGACCGGCTGTGGCTGGTTGGCGGGCCCAATATGGGCGGCAAGAGCACTTTCTTGCGGCAGAACGCGCTGATCGTGCTGCTGGCGCAGGCCGGGGGGTTTGTTCCGGCGGAGCATGCCCGGATCGGGCTGGTCGATCGGCTGTTCAGCCGGGTCGGCGCTTCGGATAACCTCGCGCGCGGGCGCTCGACTTTCATGGTCGAGATGGTCGAAACTGCCGCGATCCTTGCCCAGGCCACCGAACGCTCATTCGTGATCCTCGACGAGGTCGGGCGCGGGACTTCGACCTATGACGGGCTGGCGCTGGCCTGGGCGGTGGTCGAGGCGGTGCACGGGGTCAACCAATGCCGCTGCCTGTTCGCGACCCATTACCACGAACTCGCGCGGCTGGCCGAAAGCTGCGATGCACTCTCGCTCCACCACGTCCGCGCCCGCGAATGGCAAGGCGAGCTGGTCTTGCTGCACGAACTGGCCGAAGGTCCGGCCGATCGCTCTTACGGCCTTGCCGTGGCCAAGCTGGCGGGCGTCCCTGCCCCGGTGGTGGCCCGCGCCAAGGCGGTGCTCGACCGGCTCGAGAAAGGCCGCGCCGAAACCGGCGGGATTGCGGCGGGACTGGGCGACTTGCCCTTGTTTGCGGCGGCGGCGGAAAGCCAGGAGGAAGTGGTCGATCACTTGCGCGAGCGATTGGACGCGCTCGATGTCGATGCGCTCAGCCCGCGCGAGGCGCTCGACCTGCTCTACGAGCTCAAGCGCGAGGCGGGTAAGCTTCCTTAACCCTCCCGGCGTATTTTGCGGGCATGTTAGGTATCGGGCCCCGCATGAACCAGGTTTTCAGGAGCCGCTGGAAAGCGGTTTTCTGGTCGCTTGGTGTGCTGCTCACGGCTTACTGCACGGTGCCTTTGGCGGATGCCGCGCGCCAGCACGAGGCGGGAAAGACTGCCCATGCCAAGGCCGCGCACAAATCGCCCTGGGCCAAGGATTGAAGGGGAAGGGTTATGGACGAACTCATTTCCGACCGCACCAAGTATGTGGCGCTGGCGCTGCTGGGTCTCGTATCGATCGGCGGTGCCGTGCTGTTTGCCGATGGTCCGCCGGTCGAATCGCTACCGGCTGAGGTGGCTCCGGCTGCCAAGCCGAAAGCGGTGGTGCAGCTGGCGCCCGATATGGCCGCCGAGCCTGAGTCCGAGGCAAGCCCCGCACCTTCGGCTGCGCCCAGTGCCGCTGCTTCGGGCCAAGCCAGCGCCGAACAGGGCGACGCGGCGGCTCAGGACGATGGCTGGGCCAAGTCCGAATAGCCCAGTTCCCCCAGCGCCCGGGGGATAATCGCTGCCTTGCTCCAGCGTTCGGCCGCGCGCTCGCGTGCCACCGTGCCCAGCTTTGCGCGGGCGTCAGGATCGTCCGCCAACTGGGCGATAGCCGCAGCCAGAGCTGTGGCGTCGCCCGGCGGAGTAATCGCGCCGCAGCCATCGACTTCGCCGTAGAGCCCGGTCCCCAGCTCGGTTGTCGCCACGACCGGGCGGCCCGAGGCGAGCATGTTGGTAGCTTGGATGGCAGCACCAGGTCGGCCGCGCCCGCGATCTGCGGCAGCAGGTGCAAGTCGGCCATGGTCAGCACCGCGCCCATTCGCTCGGCCGGTTGCAGGTCGCGGAGCTGGACATTGTCCAGTCCGGCGGCCAGCCGTTCCAGCTCGGCGCGGTTGGGGCCTTCGCCGCAGATCACGAAAGCCAGGTCGCTGCGGTGCTGAAGCAGCCGCGCCGCTTCAACCAGGATCTCGATCCCCTGTTTGCGCGCGATGTTGCCCGAATAGAGCGCGACCTTGCGAGTCCCCAGCCCCCATTCGGTGCGGATCGCCTCGGCCCCGGCGGGATCGGGGGCAAAGCGCGCGTCGGACCAGTTGCGCATTTCGAACACGCGCCCGGGCGCAACGCCTTTCTCACGAAGCTTGGCGCACATCTGCGGGCTGATGGTTGAGACTTTGTCGCCCAGCCTGAGCAGCCGAGCCTCCAGCCAGCGCGCCAGCCGTGCGGGCAGCCCGCGCTGGTCCATCAGTCCGGTGGCGAGCGCGGCCTCAACCTCAAAGTCCTGAACGTGGATCCACAGCCGAGCCCCGGCCACTTTCGCGGCAAGCCAGGCGGTGAAGACGCTGAGCAGGGCCGGGGCCAGCACCACCACCAGCTCGGGCCGTTCCGCCTTGGGGCGCAGCGCGGCGCGCAAGGCGAAAGGCAGGGCCGAAAGCGCAAAGCTGGCGAGGTGCACGATCCGCTTCAGCCCGCTGGGCTCGGCCGGCACATAGATCGGGCAACGGGTTAGCCCCACCCCATGTTCTTCGCCGTGCTGCCAGCCGCCACCCCTATGGGCCGGATAGGTCCGCCACTGCGGGTAATAGGGCTTGGCAACCACGGCCTGAACCTGGGCCCCGGCCTCGACCAAAGCTTCGGCGAGGCCTTGCGTATAGGGACCGATCCCGACCGGTTCGGGGGCATAGTTGATCCCCACGATCAGCACCCGGCGGCCTTTCACTGGTCGAGCCACTTGCTCAGCGCGGCGAGCTGGCGCGACTGGCGGCGCACGTCGCCGCGGGCGAGCTGGCTGGCGCTGCGCCAGGCACGCGATGCCGCCCAGCCCAGCGCGCCGCCCTCATGGCGCATGTCGCGGGTGACAGCGGCCTCGCCTTCGGCCGAGCGGCGGCCGAGCAGGCGTTGGATCAGCCTGGCGGGTCCGGCCTTGAGCGTGGCGGCGGCGAGCTGGGCGCTTTGGCGGGTATCGAGCTCTTGCAGCAGCAGGTCGGGGGCCATTGCGACCAGTTCAGGCGGTGCCGGATCTCCGGCCAGTTCGATCGGCGCGCCGGGGCGCCATTGCTGGACCAGTTCGAGCACAAGCCTTGCGCCGCTGCGCCAGTTCCCGGCTTTGGCTTCAGCCCAGAATGTCGGCCAGTCGATCGGCGCAGCGCGGAGCAGAAAATCGATATCGGTCAGCAGCAAGGGCCCGCAATCGAGCCGGTGCGAATAGACCGCGTGGACGATCAAGTGGGCCAGCGTGTCCTGCGGATCGAGCATGCGGATGCCATCGCTATCGACCCTGGACCGGCCCCGGATCGCCGCCTCGTCGGCGCTGGGGCTGGCGTGGTCGAGCCTTCCAGCGGGTTCCCACAAGTGGTGGTGCAGCTCGATCACCACGCCGCGCGGGGAGAGCAGGGCGGGCATATGCTTGTCGAGCCGGACCACGTCTTCCAGCGCCATCTCGGGCACTTCGGCCAGCTCGTAACCCCGCCCAAGCAGCACTTCAAAGGCGCTCAGCACGCCTTGGGCCGGCACCCAAATATCCAGATCGCGCATCGGCCGCAGCGCGGGTTCGGGATAGGCGTGGCGCGCCAGCCAGGACCCCTTGAGCGCAATCGGCTGATGGCCAGCGCGCTCAAGGATCGCGCAGCAATCCTCCAACTCGGCGCGGATCGCCAGGGCCTGGATTGCGGCATGGCGGTGCGCCGCGCGCCAGCCATCACGGATCGCATTGGGGACCGCTTCGTCATGCCCACGTTCGGCATGGAGCAGGGGGGCGAGCCGGTGCAGTGCAGCCAGCCGGTCCAGCTCTTGCCATTCTGCGGGATCGAGCTTGGGAGCAGCGCTTTGGCCCAGCAGCGCCAGCAGGCTACGCCGCAGCGCGGGGAGGTCCATGGGCCGGGCTCAGTTGCTCTTCTTGGGCACGGTGAAAGTGCCGGTGATCCGACCGCCGCCCGAGTTATTGCCCGGCGTGCCCAGCGCCGATGAGCCGCCGCCCGGGCTGCCATCGACGCTCGAGATTCCGGTGTTGAGGTCGATCACCAGCCGCCCGCCGGTCAGCCGGTCCTTGCCGCGGGTCAGCACCACGCCGCCGGCCATGGTGATGATCCGGCGGTCGAAATCATAGATCGCCACCGCGCCGCTGGCGCTCTGCTCACCCTTGGTTACCGTGACCCCGCCGGTGGCATCGAGCCGGTGGATCTTGAAGCTGCCGGCATCGCTGGAAAAAGCCAAGGTGGTGCGCGCTGCGCGCAGGGTCAGCCCACCCTGGCTGATCACCACATTGCCCGCCAAAGTCGCGCGGTCCTGCCGGCCCAGCAGTTCACCGTGATCGGCTGCGACGCTGACCGGGGCATCGCTGTTGTGCCCGCCAAAGACCTGGGCCTGGCTGGGGGCCAGCGCCAGCAAAGCGGCAGCGCCGATCGCGAAACCGCCCAGGCTTGAGCGCAGCATGGTCCGGCGCAGCGGGGTCATGATCAAAAGGCTCATCGCGGCATCCTGAACGAGTGTTGCTGGATCAGCAGGCGCACATTCCCGTCAAGGTAAAGCGCGCGTTGATCAAGGTCGGCGCTTACCTTGTCGGCGCTGAAAGTGCCAGACGGTATCGTCCCGCTGACCCCGCCGGTCCCGCTGGCGCGGCGAGTCTTGAGATCGACCGCCAGGTTCTGCGCGGTCATCTTGTAGCCATCGGCGGCGGAGAAAGTGACCGGGCTGTCGCTGCTGACCTGCTCGGTTTCAAAATTGTAGGCGCCGCGCAGTGCGGTCAGTTCGGCCGGACCGTCGCTCAGCAGGATCCGTGCGGCCAGCCGGTCAAGCCGGACCACGGGTTCCTTGACCGAGACCTGCACGGCATTGCCCGCGGTGACGGTAAAGGGCCGGCCCTGGTTATCCTCGCCGCGGTACATCGCGTCGGCCACCCGCACCCGCTCCTTGGTCATCGCCACTTTGGTGCGGTCGAGCAGGAACGAGATCTCGCTGCGGGCGAACAGTGGTCCGACGACCATCGCCGCGGTGACCACACCGACCAGCCCCGGCAGGACAACGGCCAGAAACTTGACCTTGCGGTCATGCGAGCCCCCGGGCGCGGCCCAGTGCTGGCGCTTGTCGCGGATCAGGTCGGCTTGCTGGCTCATGACTCGTGCGAAAAGATGTCCTTGTCGGCCCAGCCCATCAGGTCGAGCCGGGCGCGGTGCGGCAGGTAGTCGAACGCGGCCTGCGCGGCTTCGCTGCGGTGTTCGCGCGCCAGCCGCTCGACCAGAATGCCATGCATCGCGTGAAGATAGCGCACGTCGCTGGCGGCATATTCGCGCTGCGCTTCGGACAGTTCAGGCCCGCCCCAGTCGCTCGACTGTTGCTGCTTCGACAGTTCCTTGCCCAGCAGCTCGCGGACCAGGTCTTTCAGCCCGTGCCGGTCGGTATAGGTGCGGGTCAGCTTGCTGGCGATCTTGGTGCAGAACACCGGCGCCGCGACAACGCCCAGGTAATGCTCGATCGCGGCGAGATCGAAGCGGGCGAAATGGAAGAGCTTGATCCGCGCCGGGTCGGCCAGCGCCGCCTTCAAATTGGGCGCGTCATAGCTGGAGCCGGGCGCGAACCGCACCAGATGCTCGTCCCCGCCGCCGTCCGAAAGCTGCACCAGGCAGAGCCGGTCGCGCGGGGTCAACAGCCCCATCGTCTCGGTATCGACCGCAATGGGCCCGGACCCCAGCACGCCAGCGGGGAGATCTTCTTCGTGGAGAT
>PNJT01000020.1 GCA_013822005.1 Novosphingobium sp.
GCGCCTCGGCGAGCAGCTCGCCCTCGGGCAGCGCGCGATCGACCAGCACCAGCCGCGGCGGCGGAACTTCCTCATAGAACTGGGCGAGGAAGGCGGTAAGCACTTCGGCTTCGTCCAGTCCGTCGGTGTGGCTGGGGAAGAAGGCGCGGTGACCCCAGTTCTGCCCGCCGCGGATGAAGAAGGCCTGCACGCCAAACTGGCCATTACGGCAGGCAATCGCGAAGACATCGGCGCTGCCCACGCCTTCGGCATTCACCGCCTGGCTGCCCTGGATGAAGGTCGCTGCACGCAGCCGATCGCGCAGCATCGCAGCGCGTTCGAAATCGAGCGCCTCGGCGGCTTCTTCCATTTGGCTGTTGAGCTTGGCCTGCACCGCCGAGCTGCGCCCGCCGAGGAAGAGCTTGGCCTCGGCCACCAGCTCGGCATAGCCGGCCGCGTCGATCCGATTGACACAAGGCGCGCTGCAACGCTTGATCTGGTAGAGCAGGCACGGCCGGTCGCGCCGCGCAAGGAAGCTGTCGCTGCAGCTTCTTAGCAGGAACAGCTTCTGTAGTGCATTAATCGTGGTGTTGACCGATCCGGCGCTGGCAAAGGGTCCGTAATAGTCCCCCTTGGCCTTGCGCGCGCCGCGATGCTTCATGATCCGCGGGAACGCGTGATCGGCACGCAGCAGGATGAAGGGGAAGCTTTTGTCGTCGCGCAGCAGCACGTTGTAGGGCGGACGAAAACGCTTGATCAGCTGCGCTTCGAGCAGCAGTGCCTCAGCCTCGGAGTTGGTGGTGACAATCACCATGCTGCGCGTCTGGCTGACCATCCGTTGCAGCCGCAGCGGCAGCCGATCGACCTGGGTATAGTTCGCCACCCGGTTCTTCAGCGCCCGCGCCTTGCCGACATAGAGCACGTCGCCGCGCGCATCGAGCATGCGGTAAACCCCCGGCTTGGGCTTCAGCGTCGCCTGGACCTCGCGGATCGCGGCGACCCCGCCCTCCGGATCGGGCTGGCTTCCCCGCACGGTATAGGTCGCCCGCTCCTCGTTGAAGCGTTCGGCAGCGCCGGGAGCATTGCGGGGCTGATCGGGGCGGCCGCTTTTGGACATCAGGTCAGTAATGGTAGCGGCACTGGGCGATTTCCAGTGCCTGGGCATCGCCAGATCCGCTCACCCGGTAGACCAGCCGATGTTCGCGGTCGATCCGGCGCGACCACCAACCACGCATATTGTCCTTTAGGGGCTCGGGCTTGCCAGTACCCTTGGACGGGTGGCGCATACATTCTTGAATCAGCGCATTCACGCGTTCCAGCAAGCGCCGATCACCATTCTGATATTGCAGGTATTCGTCCCACGCGCGCGTGGAGAAGATCAGTATCAAGGCTCGATCAGTTCGCGAACCTGGCCCTTGCCGGCATCAAGCTCGGCAATCGATTCGGCCAGGCGGGCAGCATTGCGCGGTGAAGAGAGCAGGTAGAGGGTCGCTTCGATCGATTCCCAGTCGCTTTCCGAAATCATCACCACACCCTCGCCCCGCTGCCGGGTGATCTTGACCGGCGCGTGGTCAGCAACAACACGGTCCATCACGGCCTTAAGGTTGTTGCGGGCTTTGGAGAAGGTTTCGACAAGCATGCAACAGATATGCACAATGTTCTGCACAATGTCAACTTGCGATTGACCGCTTCCCAAGCTCTGTTACGCTGCACCGCACAAAGACCCGGCACACCGGGCGGCAGGAGGAGACGGATCGCTTGCGCCAATTGCAGGGAATGGATGCATCGTTTGTCGCGCTGGAAACGCGCACTTCGCCGATGCACATCGGCTCGCTCCTGATCTACAATCCTGCGACAGCGCCCGGCGGTTTCGTTCGCTACAAGGATATCCTGCGCTTTTTCGAAAGCCGGATGCAGCTGTCCAAGACGATGCGGCAAAAGCTGGTCCGCGTGCCGTTTGACCTCGACTACCCCTACTGGGTTGAGGACAAGGATTTCGACCTGGAATACCACGTGCGCCACGTTGCCCTGCCCAAGCCGGGGGACTGGCGGCAACTGTGCATCCAGGCTGCGCGAATTTTCGCCCGGCCGCTCGATCTTTCCCGCCCGCCGTGGGAGTTCACCATCGTCGAGGGGATTGACAATGTTCCCGGCGTGAACCCGGCAGCTATGCGATGGTCACCAAGGTCCACCACGCTGCAATCGACGGGATGTCCGGCATCGACCTGATGGAGGCGCTCCACACGCTCGATCCCAATACGCCCCCGCCGAACGAGCCCGATCCCTGGCAGGGTGAGGACCCGCCCAATTTCGCCGAACTGCTGGCCAAGAGCTGGATCAACAACCTCGCCAACCCGCTGCGCCAGCTTGACGTTGCGGCCAAGGCGATGCCCGGCGTGGCCAAGGCGATCAAGGGGCTGATCAGCAAGGATTTTGCGCTCCACGGTGAAATGCTCGCTCCGCGCACGCGGTTCAATGCGGTGATTTCGGCAAACCGGGTAGTCGAAGGCCGCTCGATCCCGTTGGCCGACATCAAGGCGATCCGCGAGGCGGTGCCGGGGGCGAAGGTCAACGACGCATTCCTGACGGTGATCGGCGGGGCGTTGCGCAGATATTTGCAAGCGCACGACGACCTGCCCGACAAGACCCTGACCGCGATGGCCCCGATCTCGGTCCGCGCCAAGGATGAGAAAGGCGACATGGGCAACCAGGTTGCGGCGATGATCGCGCCGTTGGGCACGCATTTGCCGATCCGCTCGAACGGCTGGCCTATGTCCATTCGCAGACGATCAATTGCAAGGCGATGACCGACGCCATCGGCGCGCGCAACATGACCGAGATCAGCAAGGTTAGCCCCGCGCTGTTCATGGCGCTGGGGGCGCAGCTCTATACCCGGCTGGGCCTGGCCGACCGGGTCGGCCTGCCATTCTCCACCGTGGTCACCAATGTGCCGGGCCCGCCAGTGCCGATCTATTCAAGCGGTGCGCGGCTGGAGAGCATGATGGGGCTGCTGTGCCTTACCGATGGCCTGGGCCTGGGCCATGTGGTGCAAAGTTACTGCAAGGAAGCCACGATCGCCTTCACTGCCTGCCGCAAGCTGATGCCCGATCCGGATTTCTACGCAAAGTGCATCGAGGACAGCTTCACCGAGCTGCGCGATGCTGCGAAAGCCGCTCCGGCTCCTGCGGCACCCGAAGCCAAGCCTGCCAAGGCCGAAAAGACAAAACCCGCAGCGAAAAAGGGCGCTGCCAAGAACGGGAAGAGCAAGACAAAATGACCGCAACCACTGCCGCGCGCGAAGCGCTGGAAATCGAAGCCCGCCCGCCGCATCTGCTGCTTGCCCTGACCGAGGGCCGCGCGGTGTTCGAACTGGCGGCGTTCTTCGCCACGCGCCCTTTGCTGGGCATGTTGCCCAAGGGCGACGGACATCCGGTGCTGGTGCTGCCGGGCTTTCTCGCTTCAGACGGCTCAACCAAACCGATGCGGCGGCTGCTCCAGGACCTGGGTTATGACACCTATGGCTGGAAGCTGGGCCGCAACGTGCGGGTCGATCTGGCCCGGGTGCACGAGATGGAGCGACTGCTGCTCGACATCTTCCAAAAGACCGGCCGCAAGGTTTCGATCGTCGGCTGGTCGCTGGGCGGGGTCTTTGCGCGTGAACTGGCCAAGCTGCACCCGCACGCGGTGCGGCAGGTGATCTCGCTGGGCAGCCCGATCCACGATGATCGCCGCCACACCAATGCCCGCCGCCTGTTCGAAATGCTCAATGGCAAGGAGCCCGAGCCGATCAAGCACGGGCGCTTCACCGGGCTGGACCTCGCGCCGCCGGTGCCGACTACCTCGATCCTGACCCGCACCGACGGGATCGTCCACTGGCGCGGATCGGTCCAGCACCCGCACAAGGGCGAGCAGACCGAGAACATCGAAGTCCATGCCAGCCACTGCGGCCTGGGCGTCAACCCCAGCGTGATGGTGGCGCTGGCCGACCGGCTGAAGCAGCCTGAGGGCCAATGGGCTCCGTTCAAGCCGAAACTGTCGCAGCGCTGGATGTTCCCGCAGACCCGCCTGCATTGAAGCGGACGGGCCTGCGGTCAATCTGATTGATCAGTAAGCCTTGCCGTCAACGCTCACTTCGGTGACCCGGCCCGAGCCGTCGACCGAGCAGACGAAGGTACCGCCCTTGATGGTTTGGCCCTGGACGCGCCAGCCCTTGCCTTCGCGGTTGACCGCATCAACCCCGTCAACCCGGGCCGAGCCGCGCGCAACCTCGTCGATGCAGGCGTTGACCGCACCGTCGATCCCGCCGCCAACACCAGAGCTGGTGCCTTCGCGCTCGCGCCATTCGGGGCGATTGTCCTGGCCGTAACCGGCGTTGGAATCGCGGCGGTATTGCTCATCGGGATAGCGGCGATCGTCGTCGCGGCGGCGATCGCGGTCGCGCTTGCTGGAATTGCTGGCCGCGCTGGCGATCGCGGCGATCCCGCCGATGATCAGGATTCCGGTCAGCACATCGCCGGCATCGACCCGGTCGCGGTGGTGGCGGCCCCAACCGCCGCCCCAGCCCCAACCCTGCGCCATGGCCGGGGTGGCAGTCATTGCAAGCGCCGCTGCCGAAGCCAGCACCGCGGTGAAACGCGATTGTTTGCGGGTCATGTCCCAGTCTCCAGCGAGCAAACCCGCCAGCCCCTGCCGGCGCACGCATTGCCCGATTGCCTGAATGACTAGGCGGTCCAGGCTTGCTGTTGCCTGAACCGCCCGTCTGTCATCGGATCAGTGGTTCAAAAGCCGCGGATCCCGCCAATGTCGAGGTCGACTATCCGGCCGCGTTCGAACTTGCACTTGAACGAGCCGCTGTCGTAGCCGCGCATCGAGCTGTTCCAGCCGCGATAGTCGCCGCCCCAGCCCTGGCCGTAGTTGCTGTCACCGCGGTTCCAGCCTCGGCCTCTGGAGTTGACCGCAATCCGGCCCTTGATCTGGAAACCGTAACGGGTGTCACGCACTTCGCGGATGTCGGTCACGTCGGCGCGCAGACCCCGGCTCGAAGCATAGCGTTCGGCGGCATAGACGCACTGTTCCACGGCCTGGCGCGGGTTGCTGCGATAGCGGTCGTCGCGGTCATAGCCGTTGCCGTAGTTGTTGCCATAATTGTCGCCGTAACCGGCGCGGTCATAGCCGTAGTCACCCGGGTAGCCGCGATAGTCGCGGTTTCGGTTGTTGTTGCTCGCCGCAGAAGCGACCGCAGCGATCCCGCCGATGATCAGCGCGCCAGCAATCACGTCGCCCGCGCTGATCCCGTTGCCGCGGCGGCCATCGCGGCCGTCGGCGTAAGCGGGAGCTGCCGAAGCGATCGCCATCGCGCCAGCCGCGACGGTTCCGACCAGGGCTTTGGAGATGGTCTTCATGGCTCTTCATCCTTCAATGGACCGGACGGGGTGTCCGGGCTTGAGGATGGTCTACCGATTCGTCCGTGGCACGAGCCTGAACTGGGGTGACAGGCGACGTTCAGGTAAATTGATACTTTTATGAACAAATGCGGTTCGGGTGATCGGGTTTGTGGATGGCTCCGATTGGTTCACGCAGAGGGCGCAAAGAAGAAAGTGGAGGCGCAGAGATGCTGCGCCTGCGGCGAAGCCGCTTTCTCTCCCCGACATTGCGTTTGGCGCAATGTTGGCAAGATCAAGCCGCTTCGCGGCAGAGGCCAACCCCTCTGCGTCTCCACTTTCTTCTCCGCGTCTCTGCGTGAACTATTCCACCCGAGCCGCCAAACCCTCAGCCCGGTTTCAAACCCGTCCACTGCGCCAGGAAGCTCAACACATCGGCCCCCTCGGCCACCACCTTGTCGGTCGGCTTGCCCGAACCGTGCCCGGCGCGGGTTTCGATCCGGATCAGGTGGGGCTTGCCGTTCGGCGCGGCGGCCTGGAGCGCGGCAGTGTATTTGAAGCTGTGCCCGGGAACCACGCGGTCGTCGGTATCCGCCGTAGTCACCAGCATCGCCGGATAGGCCACGCCGGTCTTGATGTTGTGGTAGGGCGAATAGCCGCGCAGCACCTTCCAGTCGGCTTCCTTGCTGGGATAGCCATAGTCATCAACCCAATAGCGCCCGGCGGTGAAGCGGTCGAAGCGCAGCATGTCCATTACGCCCACGGCGGCATTGCCGGCCGCGAACAGGTCAGGCCGCTGGTTGACCACCGCGCCGACCAGCAGGCCGCCGTTCGACCCGCCCTGGATCGCCAGGCCGCCCTTGGGGGTCACGCCTTGCGCGATCAGGTATTCGCCCGCGGCGATGAAATCGTCGAACACGTTCTGCTTGTTGGCCAGCCGCCCGGCATCGTGCCAGGCCTTGCCGTATTCGCCCCCGCCGCGCAGGTTGGCGAGCGCGAAGGCCCCGCCCGCCTCCAGCCAGGCCATCCGCGTTGCCGAGAAAGTCGGGGTCAGCGAAATGTCGAACCCGCCATAGCCATAGAGCAGCGTCGGCACTGCGGCACCGGCTGCCGCCAGGCTCTGCTTGCGGACCAGGAACAAGGGCACGCGGGTGCCGTCCTTCGAGGTGAAGAAGCGCTGCTCGACCAGATAGTCGTCGGGATTGAAGGTCAGCTTGGGCTTGGCGAAGGGCGTGCTGAGCCCGGTATTGCTGTCAAACCGGTAGATCGCGGCCGGCTGGTTGAAGCTGGTGAAAGCATAGAAAGTCTCGGGATCGCCCGGCCTTCCGGTAAAACCCACGGCGGTGCCGATCGCGTTGAGCGTGATCTCGCGCACCGGCTTGCCATCGAGCGACAGCACCTGCGCGGTCGAAGCGGCATCCTTGAGGTAGGACAGGATCAGCCGGTTCCCGACAATCCGCACGCGTTCGAGCGTTTCGGCGCGTTCGGGGACCAATTCGCTCCACTTCGCTGCCGCCGCGCCGCGGGCCAGATCGACCTTCACCACCTTGAGCTTCGGCGCGCCCTTGTTGGTCATGAAGAAGAGCGTATCGCCGATCCCCTCGATCAGCCGCCAGTCGTTCTCTAGACCGGCAACCAGCACCTGCGGCTTGCCCCACTTGCCGTTCTTGCCAAGCTTGAGGACGTGCACTTCGTACTTGTTGTCGGTGCCCTGAGCAGTCGTGATCACCATCCAGCGCCCGTCATGGGTCACTTCTGCGCCGTGGCCGTAATCGGGGTTGCCGGGCGTGGCATAGACCAGCTCGTCCGCGCTCTGCGGAGTGCCGATGCGGTGGAAGCGTACCTCCTGGTTCTTGTTGAGCTGCTGGAAGGCCTGGCCTTCCTTTGGCGCGGGGAAGCGCGAATAGAGGAAGCCCTTGTCACCCACCCAGGCGATTCCGGTGAATTTAGCCCACTTGATCTCGTCCGCCATCACCTGGCCGGTCTGCGTGTCGAGCACCTTGATCGTGCGCCAGTCGCTGCCGCCATCCTGCACCGAATAGGCCATGAGCTTGCCGCTCTTCGAAGGCTCCCAGGCATCGAGCGCGGTGGCGCCGTCCTTGGCCCAGGCGTTGGGATCGATCAGCAGCCGCGGCGTGCCTTGCAGCCCCTTGCGCACGAACAGTTGCGACTGGTTCTGCAAGCCGCCGTTGCGGGTGTAGAAATAGAACTGCCCGGCCTTTTGCGGCAGTCCGAAGCGTTCGTAATCCATCAGCGCCTTGATCCGCTGGCCGAACCAGCCGCGCTGCGGCAGGGTGTTCAGGTAGCCTTGCGTTACCGCGTTCTGCTCACCCACCCAGGCGGCCACGGCTTTGTCGGTGCGCACATCGTTTTCCAGCCAGCGGTAGGGATCGGCGACCTTTTCGCCGAACTGCTCTTCCACCACGCTGCCCTTGCCGGTCACCGGATAGGTCAGTTTCATGTCTTCAGCCATGACGGAAACGGCGCAAAAGCCAAGGACGGCACCGAACAGGGTGCGAGCGCGAACAGACACTTCATATTCTCCCCAAACGCAAATGGCGGCGACAGGTTAGAGCCTGCCGCCGCCTTTGCAATTCGTCGTCGGGCGATTGTCAGCTTTTATTCGCCGTCATCGTCCGAATAGACCGGACCCGAATCCTGACCCTTGGCCGAGGTGTCGCGGTCAACCAGCTCGATCACGGCCATCGGCGAGGCATCGCCGGCGCGGATCCCGGCCTTGATCACGCGGGTGTAGCCCCCGGCGCGGTCGGCATAGCGCGCGGCCAGCACGTCGAACAGCTTGACCAGCTGGGCATCGTCGAGCAGGCGCGCATGCGCCAGACGGCGGTTCGACAGGCCGCCATGCTTGGCCAGCGTGATCAGCTTTTCGACATAGGGCCGCAGTTCGCGCGCCTTGGGCAGCGTGGTGGTGATCTGTTCGTGCTTGATCAGCGCGGCGGCCATGTTGCGGAACAGGGCCTTGCGGTGGCTGGAAGTGCGGTTGAGCTTACGCCCGCCGAGTTTGTGGCGCATGGTACGTTCCTTCGTTCGCTAGGGGCCCGTATCAGGTAGCCCAGACCAGGCGGTGGTCCGCCAGAGCGCGCCCTCAACGCGATTCCGCACCGAAAGTCAAGGCCGGATCACCCGCGGCGGCGCGCGTTTGTTCAGGCATAGCCGGGACTGTCAGGATTTCCGTGTGTGTGCGGGCGGTTGAACATTACGCCGCCATGGCTTTGATGAAGCGTTCGCCGAAGATGACGGCGAACCGGGCCTTGGCCATGGACCACTCACGCGGAGAAGGCGTTCTGCCAGTCTTCTGCAAGCGCCGCACGGCCCGCATCCAAACCGCAAGTCGGCCTGGCCTCGGCAAAGATCGCCGCGGTGCGCGACGCATCGGCCACCAGCCCTTCGGCAGCCGCGCCGCCGCTGGTGATCAGGGCATTGACCCCGGCTGCCAGCTGCGCGAAATCGTCAACCAGCAGCAGGTCCTCGGCGGACTGTGCCGCCGCATCGCCACGCTGCCCATCGACACTCATGCGCGCGCCTTCTTTACGGTCTGCGCTTATAGCCCGAACGAAGGCCTGCCCGCCAGCCGTGCCCGCCACGCCGCAATCGCCGGACGGCCTTCGTTGGCATCGACCTTGACCCAGCCGGCAAAGTCCAGCGCCACTCCGGCGGTGACATCGGCCAGGCTGAAGGCACCGATCGCCACCCATTCGCGGCCCGTCATGTGCTGCTCGAACCGGTCGAGGAAATGCAGCAGCCGCGCCCTGCCCCGCTCGGCGAGTTCCGGGATCTGCTCGTAATTGTTGGGGCCCGGCAGCGCGCGGCCGGCCATGCCCTTGGCGGTGTTGCGCAGCACTTCGGCGATCGCCATGAAGCATTCGCCCTCGATTCTGGAATTCCAGCTGGCGACCGCGGCTTTCTCAATCGGGGTGGTGCCAAGCAAGGGCGGATCGGGCTGGACCGCTTCGGCCCAGGCGGCGATCCCGGCGTTGTCGGTCAGCACGGCGCCATCGTCCAGCGCCAGCGCGGGGACGGTGCAGGCCGGGTTGATCTTGCGGTATTCGTCTGAGAGCTGCTCGCCGCTGGCCAGGTCCACCTGCCGCACCTCGTGGGCGATGCCTTTCTCCGCCAGCACGATCCGCGCGCGGCGCGGGCTGGGGGCGCGGGTAAAATCGTAGAACACCGGCATTGTCGCTCTCCTGTCGAATGGACCGCAGCCTAGCACGCCCGGCGCGCGACGCGAGAGGCAAGCCAGTGACGCTACGGCATGGCGACTTGACTCTCTCTTCTTATGTTATCCTATCCCATTCACAAGAGACCGCTGCACTGCGACTCGCGTGGGGCAAGCCAGGACGGCGGCAGGACAAGGAGTGCGGCCATGGCCTATGCCGATGCCACCCACACCAACCGCAAACTGGGCACGGGCGCTGCCGTGCTGGCATTCGAAGTCGCGCTGGGTTGGGGGCTGATCGTCGGACTGACGGTTACCTGGCGGATCCCGGAAGAGTGATGAGGAAGGCTTTTGCTTTCAGTCGGCCGTGATCCACCTCCCCTGCCCCGCCCGGCCCGACCGGGCGGGGCAACGCCATTCCCGATCACCCGATTTTAACCCCCGCCTGCTACCCCGCACGGCATGGAAACCGCTGTCTTCCCCGCCGAAACCCGCGCAGCCTTTGCCGCGGCCTATCCAGCCAGCCCGGCCAAGCTCAAGCATGGCCTGCTGGAGCATCCGCTGTTGACGCTGGATGCGCTGGCTGAATTGGCCGATGCGCTGCCTGCCAGCGAGATCGAGTACAACCCCGGCAAGCTGCCAATCGGGATCCGCCCCGAGGACGTGCCCACCTCCGATCTAAGCGTCACCGAGACGATCCGCACGATCGAGCGCGCCGGATCATGGGTGGCGCTCAAGCGGATCGAGCAGGTTCCGGCCTACCGCGAGCTGCTGCACGGCGTGCTGGGCGAGCTCAAGGACCTGGTGCAGGAACGCACGGGCGCAATGATGCAGCTCGAAGGCTTCATTTTCATCACCTCGCCGGGATCGGTCACGCCGTTCCACTTCGATCCCGAACACAATATCCTGCTGCAAGTCATGGGCAACAAGACCATGACGCTGTTCCCGGTCGAGGACGAGGACCTGCTGGGGGCAGAAGCGCACGAGCTGTTTCACCTCGGCAAGCACCACCGCAACCTGTCCTGGCGTGACGAGTTTTCGGCCAAGGGCCAGGCCATCCAGATCGGCCCGGGCGAGGCGATCCACGTGCCGGTCAAGGCCCCGCACTGGGTCCAGAATGGCGACGAACCGTCAGTTTCGCTCTCGGTCACCTGGCGCAGCGAATGGTCCTATGCCGAAGCTGATGCCCGCGCCTTCAACCATGTGCTGCGGCGGATTGGCCTGCGCCCCGCAAGCCCCGACCCCTACCCGGCGCAAAACCGCGCCAAGGCGCTGGCCTGGCGCGCTGCGCGCAAGCTGGGGGTTGCGGCTTAAGGCTTCCTCCAAAGAGCTACCAAACCCGTTCGTCCCGAGCGCAGTCGAGGGACCGCAGCATACCCCAACATCCGTTCGTGTCGAGCGAAGTCGAGACACTGCGCGCGGAATCTCGACTTCGCTCGATGCGAACGGAAGCAGGTCGAACGCGCGGTCCCTCGACTGCGCTCGGGACGAACGGGTTCTTGAGGAGAGCCTTTAGAGCAACTTGGGCAAAACCTGACCCAAATTCCGACTATCCTGAGCTTGTCGAAGCACTGCCCTTTTCTTCAGGCGGCAATGCATGTGGCACGAAGGACAAGGACAGTGTTTCGACAAGCTCAGCAAAGACGGGGTTGGGTGGCTAGGCCGATGGCCCCGCGGCCCCTAACGCGCCGGCATCACCCGCGTCAGGAACTCGATCACCGCGGCGTTGAATTCGTCGTTCTTGTCACCTGCGACCATGTGCCCGGCGCCGCGGATGTCGGCAATCTCCAGATGCGGAATTCGGCGGCGCAGGTCCTCCACCCCGTCATCGTCGACAATGTCGCTTTTCATGCCGCGAACCAGCAAGGTCGGGACCCGGTCGGTCCAGTCGGCCCGGTCCAGCAGATCAAGCATGTGCTGGGGATTGGCGCGGGTGTCGGTCATCATTCGTTGGTCCCAATGCCAATGGAACCGCCCATCCGCGCCGCTCCGCAGGTTCTTGTTGAGCCCCGACAGATCCTTGGGCCGGGGCCGCTCGGGATAGTAGGCGGAGATCGCATCGGCCGCCTCTTCAAGACTGGCGAAGCCGTCAGGGTTGCCGGTCATGAAATCGCGGATCTTGGCCACGCCTTTCTGGCTCATCTTGGGGACAATATCGACCAGCACCAGTGCGGCAGTCTCCAGCCCCAGCGAAGCCGCCATCAGCGCGGTGATCCCGCCCAGCGAGGCACCGACCAGCGCCACCGGCGCGCTGCCCATCGCCGCAACGGCCATCAAATCGTGCGCGCGGGTTTCCACGCCGTAGTCGCCGTCGCTCGACCAGTTGCTGTCACCGTGCCCGCGCAGATCGTAGTTTATCGCGAAGTACCCGGATGCGGCGAGCTGCTGCTCGGCCTTGTCCCACGAATGCCGGGTCTGTCCGCCGCCATGGCCCAGCACCACCGTAGGAGCCCCGCGCGGACCCGCGACGTCGGCAGCGATTTCGATGCCGGGGGCAACGGGGATGCGGATTGTTTCGGGGTTCATTGGCGGACTTGACCCGTGCACAGCGTGCAGGTCAAGCGCAATTTAACCGGGCGATTAAGCGTCCGGTGGCGGAGCACGGGCGAACGTTCAGCCAAATCAGACGGGATTGCGCTTACCCCGTTCCCGCGCCAAGCTGCGCCAATGAGACTAATTTTGGCTGCCCTTGCCGCGCTTGCCGCGCTCGTCCTTACCCCCTTGCCCGCGTGGGCCGATACGGTGGTTGTTCGCGCCGGGCACCTGATCGAGCCCGCGACCGGCCAGGTGCTGCATGACCAGGCGATTGCTGTCAGCGACGGAAAAGTCAGCACGGTCGCCCCGTGGAGCGCGCCGCCGCAAGGGGCCAAGGTGGTGGACTGGAGCAGCTATTGGGTGCCGCCCGGGCTGATCGACGTCCACGTCCACCTCGCCGAAGTCGGCCGCCGCGATGGCTGGTCGGCCGATATCTTGCGCAAGAACGACGAGACCACCGATGCCCAGCGCCAGGGCTTTACCAAGGCCGTCAAGGCAGGCGTGAAGCTGCCGTTCGGCACCGATGCCGGGGTCTTCCCCCACGGCCTCCAGGCGCGCCAGTTCCGCTACATGGTCAAATACGGGATGACCCCGATGCAGGCGATCCAGTCCGCCACCACCGTCGCAGCCGAGTTTCTGATGTGGGACAAACAGGTCGGCTCGCTGACGCCGGGCCACTGGGGCGACATGATCGCGGTGAAAGCGAACCCGCTGGAGGATATCGGCGCGTTGGAACGGGTCGAGCATGTGATGCAGGGCGGCGTGGTGGTGCGATAGTCAAAAGAAAAGGGGGTTCACGCAGAGGCGCAGAGAAGAAAGAAGAGGCGCAGAGATGCCGTGCTTGCGGCGAAGCCGCTCTCATATGGCTACGTTGCGGCAAACGCGGCCTAGGTAATGGGAAGGAGCCTTCGGCTCGGCACTTCCCCTCTGCGCCTCTTCTTTCTTCTCTGCGCCTCTGCGTGAACCCCCTTTTTCTTCTTCTCGCATTCTCACCAGCACCTCGCTAGGTTCGCCAAAACCCCAGGGAGATTTTACATGAAACCCACTACCCTCGCCCTTGCCCTGCTCGCCTCGGTCGGCAGCCTCGCGTCCGTCGCGGTCAGCGCGCAGGCGCCTGCCGAGGCCGTCAGCACGCAGACCTGGATCCATGCCGGGCGGGTGATCGCGGTGCCGGGCCAAGGCGTGCGCGGGGCGACGACGATCGTGGTGCAGGATGGGCGGATCGCGGCGCTGCACGATGGCTTCCTGCCCGCTCCGGCAGGTGCGAAAGTGATCGACCTCAAGGGCAAGACCGTGCTGCCCGGCCTGATCGACAGCCACACGCACCTTGGCTCTGACCGCGCCGGGAACGAAGGGCTGGCTGCGGCAATGACCGACGGGCTAGCGCTCAATTCCTACGAAACCCAGTGGAATGGGATGAAGACTCTGCGCGCCGGGTTTACCACGGTGCGCAATCTGGGCGACGATGGCGGCAAAGTGCTGGCCTACCGCGAGGCGATCAAGCGCGGCTGGGTGCAAGGCCCGCGGATTGTCGATGCCGGCGAATCCCTGTCCACCACCGGCGGGCATATGGACGGGCGGGTCGGCCTGTCGGACGAAATGGGCGAACACGTGGTCCACACCGAGAACCTCTGCGACGGCATCGATGACTGCCGCCGCGCGGTGCGCCGCCAGGTCGGCCGCGGGGCCGACGTGATCAAGTTCGCCACTACCGGCGGGGTCAATTCAGGCACGGGTCTCGCCACCCGGATCTATGAAGACGAAGCCCGCGCAATCATCGACACCGCGCATGCCTATGGCCGCAAGGTCGCGGTCCATGCCCACGGGCTCGACGGGATCAAGCTGGCGGTGCGGCTGGGCGCGGATTCGATCGAACACGGCACCACCATCGACGAAGAAACCGCCAGGATGATGGCCAAGAACGGTACCTATTACGTGCCGACGCTCAGCACCGTGAACGGCTATCTTGAGCGGCTCGCGGCCAATCCCAACGCCTATCCGCCGCTAATCAAGAAGCAGATCGACTGGCGGATCGGGATCACCGGCAAAAGCTTGCAGATCGCCTATCCGCTGGGGGTCAAGATCGCCTACGGCACCGACGCCGGGGTTTCCAAGCACGGCCGCAACGCCGACGAGTTCGAGCTGCTGGTCAAGTTCGGCATGCCGCCGGCTGAGGTGATCAAGGCTGCCACGGTGAATGCGGCCGGGCTGTTGGGGCTGGAGAAAGAGATCGGCACGCTGGAAGTGGGCAAGAGCGCCGACATCATCGCGGTCGATGGCGATCCGCTGGTCGATGTGAAGGTGCTGAAGCGGATGGCCTTCGTGATGGCGCGCGGGGATGTGGTGGTGTTTAACTAGAACACGATGACATTGCATCGAATCGCATAGCCCGTCCCCGTTGGGGAAGGGTTGGGATGGGGGGTCCACGCTGGCGTCGAGCCCCCACCCGCGTTCAGAGTCACGTGCCTCTGAACGCCCCCTCCCCAACGGGGAGGGGAGAACATTGCCTCAGCCTAATGTCATCAGGCTCCCGAAAACCCGCAACCTCAAACCTGCCCATACCCCCCGACCCGTTCATGCTGAGCTTGTCGAAGCACTGCTCTTTTCTTCGTGCCGCAATGCACTGCCGCAAGAAGGACAGTCCTTCGACAAGCTCAGGACGAACGGGGTTTGGGCTGGAAGTGGGTTTCCCACTTCACCCAGTCAAAAACGCCACCAGCGCCTTGACCTTCTTCTGCCGCCACTGCGGGGCTGGCGCGACCAGCCAGTAGCCTTGCCGACACGGTGCTGGTTCGCCCAGCGCTGCAATCCGTCCGTTATCGAGCCATGACTGCGCCAGCAGCACCGGCACCCGGGCCTTGCCCATGCCCGCAGCGGCAGCGGCGATCGCTTGACCGGCATCGCCGACGCTGAGCGGTGGCTGCTCGCACTCGTCACCTTCGGGGCTGGTATCGCCCGGCCAAGCGATCCAGCAGCCCTGCCCCACGGTCACCCGGCCCGGCTCGCCCAGGGCAACGCCTTCCAGCTCGCCCGGACCCTCGGTCCAGCGCACCGCGAGGTCGAGGTTGGCTTCGGTGAAGTCGGCCTCCTCATCGGCGACCATGCTGAACTGCACTTGCGCGTTGGCCTTGCGGAACGCCGCGAGCCGCGGGGCCAGCCAGGCCGCGAAGAATTCACGCGGGGCGGCGATGGTATAGACGTGGCTCGATTGCCCGGCCTGCATCGCCCGGACCGCGTCCTCGAAATGGAGAAACCCGGTGCGCAGTGCCTCCAGCCCGGCCGAAGCCTCGTCGGTCAGTTCCAGCCCCTTGGGAGTGCGGCGGAACAGCACCACGCCCAGCACATCCTCCAGCGCGCGGATCTGTTGGCCGACCGCCGCCGGCGTCACCGCCAGCTCATCCGCCGCGCGCGTGAACGACAAGTGCCGCGCGGCGGCATCGAACACGCGCAAGGCGTTAAGGGGCAAGTGCGTGCGCTTCATCGCTTGCGCGCTTAGAGCAAAACGGGGGGGAGCGAAATCCCCGGGGCGATTGGATTTCTGTTGCTGGGAATAGGAGGGGTTGGTTTGGTCCTGCAGACCTTGAAGGGGTTCGCGCGAAGACGCAAAGGCGCGAAGGGGTAGGCTTGGCGCCGCAGGCTCCCGATAATTTATCAAACCATTGCGATTGAGCGAGGCTTCGCCTCCAGCAGCTTCATCTTCGCGTCTTTGCGTCTTCGCGCGAACCCCTTCAACGCCCGAAAGACCAAAGTCACCCCGCCGTCGCCGGCGCTTCCAGCGGGAAGAACGGGATCGCCACTTCGAACAGCTCGCCGTTCCCGGCCTGGAAGGTGTAGTGCCCTTCCATCGAACCGTGCGCGGTGGAGAGCGGGCAGCCCGAGACATAGTCGTGGCTCTGCCCGGGACGCAGCACCGGCTGTTCGCCGACCACGCCTTCGCCCTCGACATAGTTGATCATCCCGCGCGCGTCGGTGATCTTCCAATGGCGGGTGAGCAGTTGGACCACCTGATCCGAATCGTTTTCAATCCGGATGTGATAGACCCAGAACCACTTGCCGGCATCGGCCTGCGACTGTTCGGGCAGGAAGTTCACCGCGACACGCACGGTAATGCCGTCAGTGATCGCGGCGTGCTGGAAAAGCTCTTTCATGAGCCCAATTTAGCGATTGGCCCGCACGAAACAATGGTGTGCAGCACGGTGGAATACGATTGTGGGAGAGTTGGAGCCTGCGCTTCGCATTGCTACACGCGCAAGATGCAGCAAACCTATCTGCCCGTGACCGAGCTCTACCTGCTCGCCCTGATCCTGATCTTCGCCGCGCCCTACCTGTTCTGGCGGCTGCTGAGGACCGATTATTATGCCCCGCTGGTGGTGGTGCAGATCGTCAGCGGGATTCTGCTGGGGCCGGGCGTGCTGGGGGCCATGTTCCCCGGATACTACGAGACGATCTTCGTGCCCCAGGTGATCAGCGCGCTCAACGGCGTCGCCTGGTGGGCAGTAATGCTGTTCGTCTTCGTCGCCGGGCTGGAACTCGATCTGGAGGAGGCGTGGAAATGGCGCGGTGAGACCGGGTTGACCGCGGGCCTCGCGCTGGGAGTGCCGCTGTTGTTTGGCGCGGGCGCGGCGCTGGTCCTGCTTGAGCTGGGCGATCCGACCGGGTGGATCGGAGCCAAGGGCCAGACCTGGCAATTCGTGCTGGGTATTGGCATGGCCTGCGCGGTCACCGCGCTGCCGATCCTGGTGCTGCTGATGGAAAAGCTGGAAATCCTGCGCACCGCGCTGGGCCAGCGGATCCTGCGCTATGCCAGCCTGGACGACATCCTGATCTGGGGCGTCTTGGCGCTGATCCTGCTCGATTGGGAACGCGTGACTCGCCAGCTGGGCTTCCTGGCCGGGTTCGTCGTCGCGGTCTGGCTGGTCCGCAAGCTGATCGCCGCGATTCCCGAACGCGACCGCTGGTATGTCGGACTGATCTGGCTGGCGGCTTGCGGATACCTGGCCGACTGGGCGGGCCTGCATTACATGGTCGGCGCGTTTCTGGCCGGGGCCGCGCTCGATGCCAAATGGTTCGGGCTCGAGAAGATCGACGCTTTCCGCAACACCGTGCTGCTGACGATGATGCCGGTGTTTTTCCTCAGCACTGGCCTGCGCACCAGCTGGGACATGGGCGGAATGACCGCCTTTGCCGCCGCCGCGCTGCTGCTCGCCGCGATGGTATCGGGCAAGCTCCTGGGCGTAGGTCTGGCCGGGCGTTTGCTCAAATGGGAACAGGGCGAGGCCTGGGTGATCGGCTGGCTGCTCCAGACCAAGGCGCTGATCATGATTATCTTCGTCAACATCCTGTTCGACAAGGAAGTGATCACTTCAAGCGCCTTCACCGCGCTGCTGCTGGCGGCGGTGGGCAGCACGATGCTGACGATCCCGGTGGTCAGTCCGGCCTTGAAGAAGCTGGAGGGGTTGCTGGCGAAGCGGGGCTAGGAATAGTTCACGCAGAGGCGCGGAGAAGAAAGGGAGACGCGGAGGACTTGTCCTCGCGGCGAAGCCGCCCTCCTCTCAATCGGGTGAATTTTGTCGGACGGTCGCAATGGGAAGAGAAGCCTTCGGCTTGACGCAGCATCTCTGCGTCTCGCCTTTCTTCTCCGCGCCTCTGCGTGAACTATTCCGCGCCCGCCCCCAAAGTCAGAGGCCAACCGCCTTCAGCGCCTGATCCAGATCCTCGATCACATCCTGGGGATCTTCCAGCCCGACGTTGAGCCGCAGCATGCCCTCGGTCACGCCCATTTCCGCGCGCGCTTCGGCGCTGACCGAATAGTGGGTGGTCGAGGCGTTGTGGCACATCAAGCTGCGCGAATCGCCGATGTTGTTGGAGATATCGACCAGCTGCAGCGCGTTGAGCAAGGCATGGGCCTGGGCCCGGCCGCCGTCCACTTCGAAACTGAAGATCGATCCGGCCGCGTCCATCTGCGCCATCGCCAGTTCGTGCTGCGGGTGGCTGGGCAGGCCCGGATGGTTGATCCTGGGCACGCGGCCTTCGATGAACTTGCCGACCAGCAGCGAATTCTCGCTCTGCCGCCGGATCCGAAGATCCAGCGTTTCCAGCCCTTTCAGCACCACCCAGGCGTTGAACGGCGAGAGGTTGGGCCCGGTATTGCGCTGGAACCACAGCAGCTTTTCATTGATGAATTCGGCGCTGCCCGAAACTGCGCCGGCCAGCACCCGGCCCTGCCCGTCCATCAGCTTGGTCGCCGAATAGGCCACCACATCGGCGCCCCATTCGATCGGGCGCTGCAAGGCGGGAGTGGCAAAGGCGTTGTCGACCACGGTGGTGATCCCGCGGGCTTTGGCCAGCTCGCAGACGGCCTTCAGATCGACGATATCCATCGTCGGGTTGGCGGGCGTTTCGAAGAAGAACACCTTGGTGTTCGGCCGGATCGCGGCCTCCCACTGATCGTTGTCGCGCGCGTCGATCGTGGTGGTTTCGATCCCGAAGCGCGGCAGCAGCTGATCGACCAGCCAGCGGCACGAACCGAACGCCGCGCGGCCCGCAACCACGTGATCGCCCGCCTGGAGCTGGCACAGCAAGGCCGCGGTCATCGCCGCCATGCCGCTTGCCTGGACCCGGCAGGCCTCGGCCCCGTCCATCAGCGCGATGCGTTCTTCGAGCATCGCCACGGTGGGGTTCTGCAGGCGCGAATAGGTCATCCCCGGATCTTCGCCGCGGAACCGCGCGGCGGCGGTTTCGGCATCGTCGTAAGCATAGCCCGAGGTCAGGAACAGCGCCTCGCTGGTCTCCCCCATCTCGCTGCGCCAAGTCCCCCCGCGCACGGCCTGCGTCGCGGGGCGCCAGTTCTTGGTGATCGAGCGGTCGGTTCCGGTAGTGCGTTTCATGACGGGGCGGCTGTAAGTGCGCTGACAATCCCGCGCAAGGCATAAGGTCCTCCCCAGATTTGCGAAGCACATCTGGGGAGGTGGCATTTGCTGAAGGCAAATGACGGAGGGGCCTCGGACGTTGCGCCATGGCACCTCCGTCAGCTGCCTTCGGCGATCCCCCCTCCCCATTTGTGGCATTCGCCGAAAATGGAGAGGATCTTGAACAGTCAATCCGCCAGCAGCAGTACCGGCGTTTCGATCAGTCTTTTGACCGCCTGGATATAGCTCGCGGCATCCCAGCCATCGACCACGCGGTGGTCGCAGCTGATCGAGATGTTCATCAGCTTGCGCTTTGCGATCCGTTCGCCGCCCATGCCGTCGCTGACAAACATCGGGCGTTCGACGATCCGGTTCGGGCCGATGATCGCCACTTCCGGCCGGTTGATCACCGGGGTGGTCGCGACGCCGCCCAGCGGACCCAGCGAGGTGATGGTCAGCGTCGAACCGGTCAGTTCCTCGCTCCTGGCAGAGCCGCTGCGCGCGGCTTCGGCGAGGTGGACGATTTCGTTCGCGAGCTGCCACAGGTTCTTGTCCTGCGCATCGCGGATCACCGGGACCATCAGCCCGCCGGGCGTCTGGGTCGCCATGCCCAAGTGCACCGCGCCATAGCGGTGGACCACTCCGGCCTCATCGTCATAGCGCGCGTTGAGCATCGGGAAATCGGGCAAGGTCCGGCAGATCGCGGTGATCAGCAGCGGCAGCATGGTCAGCTTGGGGCGTGACCCGCGCGCCGCATTGAGCTGCGCGCGCATGTCCTCCAGCGCGGTGACGTCGCATTCCTCGACATAAGTGAAATGCGGAATCGCGCGCTTGGCGGCGGCCATGTTTTCGGCAATCCGGCGGCGCAGGCCCATGACCTTGACCTGCTGGTCAACGCCCTTGGCGCCCGCCGCGCGGAAGCCGCCGGAAGCGTTGTAGGCCAGGAACGCGTCAAGGTCCGAATGGCGAATCCGGCCGTCTTCGGCCGGCTTGACCTGGGCCAGCTCGATCCCGAGTTCATTGGCGCGGGCGCGGACGGCGGGCGAAGCCAAGACCTTTACCCCACCCCCGTTCGTGTCGAGCGAAGTCGAGACACTTTTGACAGGCTCGGGTTCAGGCTTGGGTTCGGGTGCGGCGGGCGGTGTCTCGACTTCGCTCGACACGAACGGTTCGGGTGCTCGTTCAACAGGAGCAGGAGCATGCACTGGTGCCGACACCGACTCTTCCACCGCCGCATCATCCCCCTCAACCTCGATCACCACCAGCGGCGAGCCGATCGCGATCATGTCGCCCTCGGCCCCGGCGACCGAGAGGACCGTGCCGGTAACCGGGCTTTCCATTTCGACGGTGGCCTTGTCGGTCATGACATCGGCGATCTTGCCGTCTTCCTCGACCCGGTCGCCGACCTTGACGTGCCAGGCAACGATTTCGGCCTCGGCGATGCCTTCGCCAATGTCAGGGAGGTTGAATGTGAACTTGGCCATCGTCTTCAAGCTTTCAGCAGTCGGTCAACAGCCTCGCCAATGCGAACGGGCCCTGGGAAGTATGCCCATTCGAGGCTGTGCGGATAGGGGGTATCGAAACCCGTGACGCGCTCGATCGGGGCCTCGAGGTGATAGAAGCAGCGTTCCTGCACCAGCGCGCTGAGTTCCGCGCCAAACCCGCAGGTGCGTGTGGCCTCGTGGACGATCAGGCATTTGCCGGTCTTCTGGACCGAGGCCTCGATCGTTTCGATATCGAGCGGGACCAGCGTGCGCAGGTCAATAATGTCCGCATCGATGCCCTTTTCGGCGCAGACCGCCGCGGCGACATGGATCATCGTGCCATAGGCCAGGACCGTTATCGCCTCGCCTTCACGCACGACCCGCGCTTTGCCGAGCGGGATCGAGTAGTAGCCTTCGGGAACTTCGGATCCATCATGCTTGGCCCAGGGCTCGACCGGCTTGTCGTAATAGCCGGTGAACGGCCCGTTGTAGATCCGCTTGGGTTCGAAGAAGATCACCGGGTCGTTGTCCTCGATCGCCGCGATCAGCAGGCCCTTGGCATCGTGCGGCGTGCTGGGGATCACGGTCTTGAGCCCGGCGACATGGGTGAACAGCGCCTCGGGGCTCTGGCTATGGGTCTGCCCACCGAAAATGCCGCCGCCGAACGGGCTGCGCACGGTAATCGGCGCGGTGAATTCCCCGGCCGAGCGATAGCGCAGCCGCGCCGCTTCGCTGACCAGCTGGTCAAGCCCCGGATAGATATAGTCGGCAAACTGGATCTCGGGGACCGGGCGCAGGCCATAGGCCCCCATCCCCACCGCCGCACCGATG
>PNJT01000021.1 GCA_013822005.1 Novosphingobium sp.
TCTGGTAAATCTGCGTTACTTCAAGCGATCTCGCCAATACTGCCTGTTAACAAGCACCGCGATGAAACCCGCTTCCTTGAAGGGTATCTACCTCCACAGGTGATCTCGCTTGATATCCGCTCGAGTATGAGTGAATTTCGAAGAAGGCTGGCTCAATCGAATATCACCGTTCAAGTCACTGGCAATGGCCCGACGGTTGCCGCTCAGAATGACATAATCGAAGTTCTGTCGGGCGATGGTGAAATGATCCTGAAAAGTGAGTCGCGGGATGGGTCTGAATTAACATCGAGAGAGCCAACATTTCCAGCCCTCTTAGGTGAAAGAGGCCCGCAGATTCATAATGTCTCTTTGCGGTCGGGGGACTTGGCTGTTGGAAACACCGGAGCAGGGCAGGCAGACTCGCTCGTCTCAGTTTTCACTAATGCCGATAGTTCCGCGTTTTTCAATTTCACTGCCCAAAGACTGAACATCGCAAAATCCCCTTTCTCCAGGCAGGTCCGGCTCAGTTCTGATGCTGCCAACCTCCCTGCTGTATTGGCCTATCTGTACGGAAATCTTCCAAACCAGATGGATGAGATCGCGTCACGAGTGAGGGAAGTTGTTCCATCTGTCGCGCAAATTACCGTTGACCCTACACCTGATGGATATGAGATATTGATCTGGCCGCATATGAGCGTCCAGCGTCGAGAGCTCGCATTTTCTTTGAATAACTGCGGAACCGGGATTGCGCAGATAATTGCAATTTTCTGCGCTGTTGTTACGAGCCAACAGAATGTGATTGTGGTCGATGAAATAAATAGCTTCTTGCATCCTGATGCAACGAAAAGACTCTTGGGGATACTCGCAACCGAATACTCAAGTAATCAGTACGTTTTGTCGTCACATTCGTCTGATGCGATTTCGCATCCTTCAGTGAGTCAAATGGTGATCGTTGAACGGGATGGATTTGATAGCAAGGTTCGTGTCGTGCCAGAGCGGGATCTTTCTCAGATATCTAGTGCATTGCGCACACTTGGAATTTCAATGACTGACGTTCTGGGTGCTGATGGTATCTTGTGGGTAGAAGGCCCAACGGAGGAGATTGCTCTTACCAACTTGTATCAACGCGATATTGGAAATTTGCCGGCAGGCGTTCGGCTCTCAGCAGTCGCTTCAACCGGAGATTTCTCCAAACGAGGGGCTTCGCAGAAGTCAGTAATAGACCTCTATTCAAAGGTGACAGCCTCTGTAGCTCCAATGGCGCTTGGCCACCGGTTCCTCCTAGATCGCGAGAAGCTAAGCGACGATGCGGTGAGCGGCATGGAAGCATCGACTGATAAGAAGCTGCGCTTTCTCCCACGCCGTTGCCTTGAATGTTACACGATCGATCTTGAGGCTATCTCGTCGGTAATTTCAGAAGAGCTAGGTGACGTAATACCGACAGGTGAATTGGCTCAACAGATCGCGTCGCTCGCAAGTGAGCGAGACATGGGCGGTGCTTCGTTCTTCGACGGAAACTTGGAGAATATTGATTGGCTGAAGCGGGTGGACGGAGCTAAATTGCTTAAGGGACTTTTCGAGCGAGTGACCGACAACAGGCTTGAGTTCCGGAAGACACATCACACACCACTGTTGATGGCGAAAATTGCGCCTGAACGGCTCACGGAGCTTTCCAGTCTATTGAAAACTTGCGTCGCTGAGATCGTGGAGGCAGATTTGTAAAGGCCTACCTGCGTTCATTCCTGCACAATTGTGATTGATAGGTCTCCCCTGACCGCCCCGGCAGCGCAATTTCCCCCACCTTTTTCTCCCCACTGGCGGTTTCCTACAATCGACAAATCCGCGTCCGTAGGAGATGTTACCGCAACGCAAATCACCTCTGCCCCGGAGGCACTCCATGCGCGCGGTCTGGAAGCTTGCCTTGCCTGCCCTTCTGCTGCTCCCCCTGGCCGCGCGGGGGGACAATCCGCCCCGGGTGGTGCTGGCGACGCCGGGCACGTTCGCGCCGGGCAGCGGGGCGATTGACCGGTTCACGATCCGCTTTTCCGAAATGATGGTGCCGCTGGGCGATCCGCGCGCCAAACCAGCGGCGACCAGCGATTGTCCGGGGGCCACTGCCGGGCGGTGGGTCGATCCGCAGACCTTCGTGATCGATTTCCAGCGGCCCTTGCCCGGCGGCACCTCGTGCAAGGTCAAGCTGCGCGACGGGATCACCACGCAGAGCGGGATCCGGATCAGCGGGCAGGCAAGCTATTCGATCGACACCGCCGGGCCTTCGATCCGCGCGGTGCTCGCGCCGGGTGAGGGCGGCAACGAGATCGACGAGGACCAGGTCTTCCTGGTCGCCACCAATACGCCCGCCGATCCGGCCTCGGTCGCGGCCAAGGCCGGCTGCGCGATCGATGGCGTGGGCGAGGTTGCGGCGGTCGATGTGCTGCCCGCGAATACTGCCGAGAGCGTGCTGACCCAGATGGGCAATGATGACTGGCGGACCTCGGACTTCTACTCCGAGGCCGAGATCGCCAGCCCGCTGCCCAGCGCCGCCGCCGAACGCCGCGCCGCCTTGGCCAATGTCATTGCGCTGCGCTGCCGCCGTCCGCTGCCCCCGGGCAAGGACGTCGCGCTGGTCTGGCCCAAGACCATTGCCGACCGCGCGGGCAAGCTGGCGGGCCGCGACCAGCGGTTTGACTACACCGTGCGCGAGGCGTTCGAGGCGAGCTTCGATTGCACCCGCTCGAACGGCAAGGCCGCCTGCAACCCGATCACCCCGGTCCATGTCGCCTTTACCGCCCCGGTCAAGCGCGGCGATGCGCTGGCCGTGCGGCTGAGGCTCGCCGACGGGACCGAGCGGCAGCCGCGTTCGGATTCGAACCAGAAGGACGATGCCGAAATTTCGGACATCTATTTCGACGGGCCGTTCCCCGCCGCAATGGGGGCCAGCGTGGTGATGCCCGCCGGGATCAAGGACCTGTCGGGCCGCACGCTGGCCAATGCGGCGCGCTTCCCGCTGGCGGTCGGCTTCTCGCCGACCCCGCCGCTGGTCAAGTTCGCTGCCGCCTTCGGGATCATCGAGGCGCGTGAAGGCGCGACGCTGCCCGTGACGGTCCGCGCGATCGAGCCCGATCTGGTTGGCAAGGCCAGCCATGTCACCGGGCAGATGGTGCGCCTCCAGGCCAGCGATGCCGAGATCGCCGACTGGCTGCGCAAGCTCGATAAGGCCGAGCGCAGCGATTACCAATGGATCAAGCGCAAGGATGGCACCCAGTACGCGGTCAATCGCACCCGCCAAAAGCCGCTGTTGCCCGCTACTGGTCCAGGCACCGGCACCGCGATGAAAGTCCCGCTGCCGGGCAAGGGCAAGCTCTTCGAAGTGGTCGGGGTGCCGCTGGGCGCCAAGGGCTTCCACGTGGCCGAATTCGCCAGCCCGGCGCTGGGTGCAGCGCTGCTCGGCCGGCCGGTGCCGCGCTATGTCGCGGCGGGGGCCCTGGTCACCGATATGGCGGTCCATTTCAAATGGGGCCGCGAAAGCTCGCTGGTCTGGGTGACCGCGCTCGGCAATGCCGCGCCGGTGGCGGGTGCGGCGGTGCGCGTGTCGGACAGCTGCACCGGCGCGCTGCTGGCGAGCGGAACCACCGACAAATCGGGCCTCCTCAAACTGGGGCCAGTGCTGGGCGATCCGGCGACCGGCGGCAGCTGCGAATCGGAATCGGTCCATCCGCTGATGATCTCGGCCCGGACGGGTGACGACATGAGCTTCACGCTCAGCACCTGGAACGACGGGATCTCGCCCTACGATTTCGAAATGGATTTCGGCGGCGGCGCGCCCGAGGACCTGATCCACACGGTGTTCGACCGCGAACTGGTCCGCCAGGGCGAGACTGTTCACTTCAAGCACCTGCTGCGCCGCCCGGTCGGCGCGGGCTTTGCCTTTGCCAAAGGGATCACCGGCAAGGCGGTCTTCGCGCACATGGGTTCGGACACCGAATTCAAGCAGGACATGACGATCGGCGCGGGCGGCAGCGGCGAGGGCCAGTGGGCCGTGCCGCAAGGTGCGCCGCTGGGCGACTATTCACTGAAATTCGAAGTGGGCGACAAGACGATCTATTCGGGCCAGTCGATCCGGGTCGATGAATACAAGCTGCCCAACATGCGCGCGACGATCACCGGGCCGAAAGAGGCCTTGGTTCAGCCCTCGTCGGTGCCGCTGGCGCTGTTCGTAGGCTATCTTTCGGGCGGCGGGGCCGGAGCCCTGCCGGTGACCATGCGGACCGATTTCAACGGCTATGTCCCGCTGCCGCGCGGGTACGAGGCGTTCAGTTTCGGCGGGGCCGACGTCAAGGAAGGCACCCGCGCGCTGGGCGGCGACGGGGCCGAGGACATGACCAGCGAGGACCTGCCCTTCGCCCAGACCCTGCCGGTAACGCTGGGCGCCGATGGCACCGCGCGGACTGACGTGGCGGTCAGCCAGAAGATCACCGACCCGGTCAGCCTGATGGTCGAAATGGACTATCCCGATGCCAATGGCGAAACGCTGACCGCCAGCCGCCGCCTGACGCTGTACCCGGCGGCGCTGCAAGTGGGGATGAAGACCGACGGCTGGCTGATGCGCGACGATGACTTGCGGCTCCAGGCGGTGGTGCTGGGGCTCGACGGGCAACCGCTTAGCGCCAGGCAAGTCCAGGTCGATGTCTATTCGCGCCGGGTGATCACCGCGCGGCGGCGGCTGATCGGCGGCTTCTATGCCTATGACAATCAGGAAGAGGTCAAGAAGCTCTCCGCCGGGTGCCGCACCAGTACCGACAAGCTCGGCCGTGCAGCCTGCCAGATCGCGCCGGGGATCTCGGGCGAGGTCACCGTGGTCGCCCGCGTGCGCGACGATGCGGGCCGCGAAAGCCGCTCGGTCCAGACCGTCTGGCTGGCCGGCAAGGATGACTGGTGGTTCGGCGGCGACAACGGCGACCGGATGGACGTGATCCCCGAAAAACCCGAATACAAGGCCGGTGAAGTCGCCCGCTTCCAGGTCCGCATGCCGTTCCGCGAGGCCCAGGCGCTGGTTACGGTCGAGCGCGAAGGCGTGCTTGAGAGCTTTGTGACCAAGCTTGAAGGCACCGACCCGGTGGTCGAGGTCAAGCTGCCCGGCAACTATGCGCCCAATGTCTACGTCTCGGTCATGGCGGTGCGCGGGCGGGTGGCTGGCGACGAAAGCTGGATCATCAAGCTGGCGCAGGGGCTGGGCGTGCCGGTGGGTGACAAGCAGAAGGTCGCCCCCACTGCGACAATTGACCTGGCCAAACCCAGCTACCGGATCGGCATGGCCGAAGTCAAAGTCGGCTGGGAAGGCCACCGGCTGGGGGTCGCGGTCAAGCCCGAACGCGGCCGCTACGCGGTGCGCGAGACCGCCAATGTCGCGATTGCCGTGACCCAGCCCGATGGCCGCCCGGCGAGCAGCGCCGAAGTGGCCTTTGTCGCGGTCGATGAAGCGCTGTTGCAGCTCAAGCCCAACCAGTCGTGGGATGTGCTCAAAGCGATGATGGGCGAACGCGGGCTGGAGGTCGCGACCTCGACCGCCCAGATGCAGGTCGTGGGCAAGCGCCACTATGGCAAGAAGGCGGTGGCGGCGGGCGGCGGCGGGGGCGATGCCTCGGCGGTCAACCGGCAGAACTTCCAGCCGGTGCTGCTGTGGAAGGGCCGGGTTGCGCTCGATGCCCAGGGCCGCGCAACCGTGCCGGTGCCGCTGTCCGATGCGCTGTCGAACTTCAAGCTGGTCGCCGTCGCGACCCATGGCGCGCAGCTGTTCGGCACCGGTCAGGCTGACCTGCGCACCGCGCAAGACCTCTCGGCCTATCCCGGCCTGCCGCCGCTGGTCCGCACCGGTGACCGCTTCGACGCGGTCTACACTTTGCGCAACGGCACCGACAAGCCGATGAAGGTCGAGGCCGCGCCGCAGACCGTTCCTGCGCTTGGCGGGCTCAAGCCGCAAAGCGTGACGATCCCGGCGGGCGGGGCCTCGACCCTGCGCTGGAACGTGACCGCCCCGGCGGATCCCGGCACGATCAAGTGGTCGCTGTCGGTCCGCTCGAGCGACGGCAAGGCCAGCGATACGGTTTCGGGCAGCCAGGACATGATCCCGGCGGTCCCGGTCGAGGTCTGGGCCGCAACGCTGATGCGGGTCGGCGATCCGGCTCCCGCGATCGCTGCGCCGATGGGCGCGCTGCCCGGCGGCTATGTCTCGGTCGATCTCAGCGATACGCTGGCCGCGCCGCTCGGCGGGGTGCGCGACTATATGACTCGCTACCCCTATGGCTGTTTCGAACAGCAACTCTCGCGCATGGTCGCGACCGGCGATGCGGCGGCGTGGAAGCCCTTGGCCGATGCCCTGCCGACCTACCTCGATAGCGACGGGCTGGTGCGCTACTGGCCCGACCAGCGGATGCAGGGTTCGCCCGAGCTGACCGCCTATGTCCTGGCCACCACCGCAGCGGCGGGGCTGACAATCCCCGACGAACCGCGCGCAAAGATGGTCGCCGCACTCACCGGGGTGGTCGAAGGCAAGCTCAGCCGCAAGCGCTTCATCCGCGTCGATGAGCGACCCTTGCGGATCGCCGCGCTGGCCGCTTTGGCCCGCGCCGGGGCCGCCAGCCCGCGGCTGATCGCGCGGATCGACATGGTCCCCGCCGACATGCCGACCTCGGCGCTGGCCGACTGGATCGTCTCGCTCGATCGCCTCCGCGGGGTCCCACAGGGCCTGGTCCTGCGCGCCGCCGCCGAAGGCGAGCTGCGCCGTCGGCTGGTCTATGAAGGCATCCGGCTTGACCTGTCTGACAGCGCCAATGCGCCGTGGTGGATGATGACCAGCACCGACGAAATGGCGATCAAGGCGCTCGACGCGGTAATCGGCAAGCCCAGCTGGAGCGCCGAGATCCCCAAGATGATGGTCGGGGTCGCCGCGCGGCAGCTGCGCGGGCACTGGGATACCACCCCGGCCAATGCCTGGGGCGTGCTGGTCACCAGCCGCTTCGCCAAGGCCTATCCGGCCAGCGCGATTGCCGGGACCACGCAGATTGCGCTCGGCTCGGCCTCGTCCAGCGTGGCCTGGCCGCGCGCCAGTACGGCGCTGGCACCGATCCAATTGCCGCTGGTCGATGCGCCGCTGAGGCTCTCGCAGCAAGGCGGCGCAGGGCCCTGGGCGACGGTTGCGGTCCATGCCGCAGTGCCGCTCAAGGAGCCGCTGATGGCGGGTTACCGCTTGAAGCGCGACATTGCGGTGATCTCGGCCAAGCAGCCCGGCAAGCTCAGCCAGGGCGACGTGCTGCGGGTGCGCCTGACGATCCAGTCTTCGGCCGAGCGCAACTGGGTGGTCCTGGCCGATCCGCTGCCGCCGGGCGCCAGCGTGATGTCGGGGCTGGGCGGGCAATCGCAATTGCTCGATAGTGCCAAGGCCGATTTCGCCAGCGATGCGGCGACATCGGGCAGCCAGGGCTATAGCGGCTGGCCCAGTTACACCGAAAGCCGGCAAGGCTCATGGCGGGCCTATTTCGAATGGCTGCCGCGCGGGACCACCGTGGTGGAATACACCGTCCGGATCAACACCGCCGGCACCTTTGCAATGCCCCCGGCGCGGGTTGAGGCGATGTATGCGCCCGCGATCCGCGCGCAGCTGCCGATCGCTCCGGTGACGGTGTGGGCAAACTGAAACTGGGCAACGCAGCGCCCCACCTTACCCCCCTCCCCGTCGGGGAGGGGTCGGGGGTGGGGGCTCGACGCCCGCGTGTTACCCCCACCCCAACCCCTCCCCACCGGGTAGGGGCTTTCGGCGTCTGAGCGATGGTCGATCCAAAACGATCTCTAACCGCCCTGCGCCGCCACCCGGCCCGGCTGCTGCTGGGGCTGGTGGCTCTGGCCTTTGCCGCGCTGTGGTGGTGGACCGCGCCGCCGCCGGTCCCCTCCTATGCCGACCTCAAGGGGCAGTGGAAATCGAGCGAGGCCTGGCTCCATGCCCGCGACGGCAGCCTGCTGAGCGAGGTCCGGGTCGATTTCGCGCAGCGGCGGCTGGCCTGGGTGCCGCTGGCCGAAGTCAGCCCGGCGCTGCGGCAAGATGTCGTCGCAATCGAGGACCACCGCTTCCTGAGCCACGGCGGGGTCGATTGGCTGGCGCTGGGTGGATCCTTGCGCGATGGCTTTCAGGGCAAGCGGCGGCGCGGGGCTTCGACGCTGACGATGCAGACCGCAGCCTTCCTGTGGCCCGATATCGGCCGCCCGGGCAGCCGCGGCTGGCTCGACAAGCTGCGCCAGATGCGCACGGCCTGGGCGCTCGAAGGGCAGTGGAACAAGGGACAGATCCTCGAAGCCTACCTCAACCTTGCGCCGTTTCGGGGGGAGAACCAGGGGGTCGGCGCGGGCGCGCTGGCGCTGTTCGGAAAGCGCCCCGCTGCACTCGATCCGCGCGAGGCGGCGGTGATGGCGGCCCTGTTGCGCAACCCGGTGGCCAAGCCCGCCGATGTCGCTGCGCGCGCCTGCCGGCTGATGCAGCCAGCCGATTGCCCCTCGCTGCAAGTGCTGGCCGAAGCCGCTGCCGGGACCGGCAACCTGGGGGCACTGGGTCAGGGCCTTGCCCCGCATCTGGCAGCAAAGCTGCTGACCGAGCCGGGGATGAAGGTCCAGACCACGATCGACCCGGCGTTGCAAACCATGACCGCCTCGGCGCTCCAGCACCAGCTCCAGGGGCTTGGCTCGACCCGCGCGCGTGACGGAGCGGTGGTGGTGCTCGACAACAAGACCGGCGAAGTGCTGGCCTATGTCGGCGGGGTTGGGCTGGGTTCGACCGCGGCCTCGGTCGATGGCGCCTCGGCCTCGCGTCAGGCCGGATCGACGCTGAAACCCCACCTCTTTGCCCAGCTGATCGAGCGCAAGTGGCTGACCGCCGCCTCGATCCTCGAGGATTCGCCGGTCCAGCTCGATACCGCCTCGGGGCTCTATGTGCCGCGCAATTACGACAACACGTTCATGGGCCCGGTCTCGGTCCGCCGCGCACTCGCAAACTCGCTCAATGTGCCGGCGGTGCGCGCGCTTCTGCTCGACGGTGTGCAGGACTTCCGCGATCGGCTGGCCGATCTGGGCTATGACGGGCTGGAGGCCGACGGGTCCTATTACGGCTTCAGCCTGGCGCTGGGCTCGGCCGAAGTGACCTTGCTCGAACAGGCCAATGCCTTTCGCACGCTGGCCAACCTGGGACGCTGGACCCCGCTGCGGATCAAGGCCGATGATCCCGCTGGCGAGGCCAGGCAAGTGGTCGATCCCGGCGCGGCCTGGATCGTGGGCGACATGCTGTCCGATGCCTCGGCCCGGGCCAGCACTTTCGGCACCGATTCGGCGCTGCGGCTGCCGTTCTGGGCGGCGGCCAAGACTGGCACCTCCAAGGCGATGCGCGACAACTGGTGCATCGGCTATTCGGACCGCTACACGGTGGCGGTCTGGGTCGGCAATCTGGAAGGCGATCCGATGCGCGCCGTATCGGGCACCAGCGGCGCGGCCCCGGTCTGGCGCGATGTGATGATCGCGCTGCACCAGGGCCAGCCCGGCCAGCAGCCACCCCGGCCCGAAGGTGTGGTGGCCAGCAAGGTCAGCTTCGCCACCGGACGCGAGCCGCCGCGCAGCGAATGGTTCCTGGCCGGGACCGCGCAAGGCATGATGGCTCAGGCCCCTGAGTTTGCCCGCCGCCCGCGGATCATCAATCCGGTTTCGGGCGCGGTCTATGCCCGCGATCCCGACATTCCAGGCGATCGCCAGTCGATCGGGGTCTCGATCAGCGGCGATCCCGGCGATCTCAGCCTGACGCTTGACGGGCGGCCGCTGGCCAGAAGCGGCAGCACCTACCAGATCCCGCTGCTGCCCGGCAGTCACTTGCTGGCGCTGAGCGATGCCAGTGGACGCAAGCTCGATCAGGTGCGATTCACGGTGCGGTAGGGAAAATCCACGTCTTCAGTTGCTCGCGGCTATTTTCTCCAATTCAGGTTAATCCGATTGCGTTATACAATGGCCGTATCCTGTTCGATCCGCGGCGGCAGAACCGCCGTCCGATCCATCCTCTTCCTCGTCGCCGACGTCGCGCGCGCAAATACGACCCTTCCCTCACCGACTTCCGCCAGCGCCTGCTCGACCAAGGTAAGCCCAAAATGGTCGTAATACCAACCTGCACTGATCCTGAGCTTGTCGAAGCACTGCTCTTTTCTTCAAGCGGTTGCGGGCGAGGCACGAAGAAAAGGGCAGTGCTTCGACAAGCTCAGCATAGACGGAATTTGGGTCAGGTTTTGCCCAAGTTGCTCTAGGCCAACAGCCCCCGCCACGCCTCGCCAAGAACCTCATCCACAGCCCCGCGCGCCGCACCTTCCAGCGCTCCATAGCGGGCCTGCAATTCGCGCAGGCATTTGAGCTGGTATTTGAACGTGCCCTGCTCGTACGGCAGGCCCATCGCTTCCATCCGGAAGGCCTGCGCCCCCGCATCCGCCGCTTCGGCATTGGCGCGCAGGAACGGGACATAGACCTGGCCCGCAATCCGCACCAGCTGCGCAACCACCGGGGCGAAGCCCGGCTCCCAATCGCCCTCGGTGCCGCTCATGTCGTCGATGTGGGCGAGCCAGCGGTAAGTGTAGGGGTAATCGGCGCGCATCATGGCCTGCGGGGTGGGATCGGTGCCGAGCTGCGAGAGCTGGCCGTAGATCCCGAATTCGGCCATGCTGGGCCGGGTGCCGAACAGGCTGTGACGCTCCACCACATGGGCCTCCAGCGCGGCCAGCACTGCCCGCGTGCTCGCCTCGATCAGCGGAAAGTTCTCGGCCGTGCAGCCGACCAGCGCCATGCGGCCGACCTGCCGGTCGCGGAACATCGCAGCGAATTTCTGGCTGGTTTCCAGCCCCCGCCTTTGAGGTTGTCGAAAGCCAGCCAGCGGCTCATCTGGACCTGATCGACTTCTTCCAGCCAGCGATAGCCGAACATCGCCTTGGTCAGCCATTCGTCGGCGAAGTCTTCCAGCAAGTGCGCGATGAAGGCCTGCGCGGGTTCGGACGGGACCACGCCGCGATCCGGATGCCGGGCCTCAAGGTCATAGATCAGCGGGGTCGAATCGTTGTCGTAGTGCCCGTCGGGGTACTGCAGCACCGGGATCACCGGGGCGCGGACCTGCGCCAGCGCCTCGCGCGCGGCACTGCCGTCGATCCACAGATGCGCCAGTCGCCGATAGCGCAGCAGGGCGCGCAATTTCATCGAATAGGGCGATCCAAGCGCACCGAAGAGTTTGTACATCCTGGCGATCCTTCTCTTGTCTGCGGACCCGCCACTGCCTATGTGCCGCTGCGCAGGGGGCAGTCTGGAGTACTGCCAGTAATGCCTGTTCGCCATACACTTTCCGCCATGATTGTCCTTGCCGGTGCCAGCCCGGCATTGGCCCAGGAGGGCCGCCCGGCCGGTCCGCCGCCCGGAGTGAGCGACAGCGACCGGGTGACCGTGGGCTTCGGCCTGGGCGCATCGACCGACTATGAAGGCTCGGATGATTATCGCCTCCAGCCAGGCGGGATCCTCCAGGGCAAAGTTTCCGGCGTCGAGTTCCAGATGCGCGGGCTCAACCTCTACACCGATTTCGTGCCCGATCCCAAAGCCAGCAAGCTGCGGCTGGTGCTGGGCCCGGTGGTGCAGGTCCGGCTTGACCGCACCGGCGAGATCAAGGACCCGCGCGTCGCCGCGCTGGGCGACCGCAAGACCGCGATCGAGCTGGGCGCGACCGCCGGGATCGGCTTTCGCGGCTTCCTGATCCCGCCCGCCAGCCTCAATTTCGACGTGACTTACCTGCGCGATGTCAACGGCGCGCACCGCAGCTATGTGCTCAGCCCCGGAATCTCGCTCAATTCGCCGGTTTCGCGCTCCAGTTTTGCCCGGCTCGGGGTCAGCGCCGATTTCGCCGGCGAAGGCTATGCCAAGACCTATTTCGACGTGGCCCCCGGCAATGTGCTGGCACCCTATGCCACCAGCGGCGGCGGGCTGAAAAGCATCACCACATCGCTGCTCTATACCCATGACCTGAGCGGCAAGCCGCGCAAGGGCTGGGGGCTGTTCGGCCTGTTCAACTACAAGGCGCTGCAGGGCCAGTTTGCCGACAGTCCGATTGTGCGCGATGCCGGCAGCGCCAGACAGTTCTTCGCGGTGGCGGGGATTTCCTACAGCTTCTAGGGCACTTCCCGACCATTCTGGGTCATCGTGATTGGGCCAGAATGGTCGGGAAGTGCCCTAGGGTTCCCCAAGGCCCGCTCATTCCCTGACCAGCTTGACCGGATACGCGGTGATCCCGTGCAGGAACGGGCTGGCCAGGCGGGTCGGCTGGGCCTGCGGTTCGACCACCAGGCCGCGCTCCAGCAGTTCCTCGATCACCGTGTCGAGCTGGATTTCGGCCAGCCGCGCGCCGACGCAGCGGTGGATGCCGTGGCCGAAACCGATGTGCCGCCGGGCATTGTCGCGCGCCGGATCGTAGCGTTCGGCATCGGCGAAGACCGCCTCGTCGCGGTTGGCCGAGAGGTACCACAGGACGATCTTCTCGCCCGCTTTCAGGTGCTGCCCGCCAAGCACGGCATCCTTGGTCAGCGTGCGGCGCATGTGAGTGACCGGGCTCTGCCAGCGGACGATTTCCTGCGAGGCGTTGGAAATCAGCGCAGGGTCGGCGGCAATCGCCGCGCGGGCTTCGGGGAAGCGGTGGAGCGCCTCGATCAGCCCGCTCATCGAATTGCGGGTGGTGTCGTTGCCGCCCACGATCAGCAGCGCGATATTGGCGATCTTCTCGAGCGCGGTCAGATTGCCCATCGCTTCGCTGTGGATCATTCGGCTGAGCAGGTCGTCGGCCGGCTCCTGCACGCGGCGCGCATCCAGCAGCGCATCGAAGCGCGCCAGCATCAGCCCCATCTCGGCGAAGAACGCCTGGGTATATTCCTCGGTCATCACCTCGGGCGAGACGTTGCTGGCCAGGTCGGACCATTTGCGCAAGGACATCCGCTCGTCCCACGGGAAGTCGAGCACGATCGCCAGCATCGCGATGGTGGTGGGGATCGAGACTTCGGCCACCCAGTCGAAAGTCTCGCCAATCGGCAGTGCGTCGAACAGTTCCTTGGTGCGGGCCCGGACCTGGCGTTCGCGCAGCTGCATCTGGCTGGGGGTGAAGGCGGCGGCGACCACGCGGCGCTGTTCGGTATGGCGCGGCGGGTCCATCGCGATGAAGTTGGGAAATTCCGATCCGGCCACCCCGTCGGCGATGGTGATATTGCCGATCTGCGAGGAGTAGGTCTGCCAGTCGAGCTCGACTGCCTGGACCAGGTCATGGGTCACCACCGACCAGTAGCTGCCATAGGGGCTGTCCTCGCGCCAACTCACCGGCGCATCGCGGCGCAGTGCCGCAAAGGGCTCGCGCCAGCGGTCTTCGGTGTAGAGCGTCGCATCGCTGAGATCGACCGGGGTCAGGGCACGGGCAGTCATGCGGCAAGCTCCTTTGGGGTGCGGGGCCGGACCGGCGGCGCATTGCCCGCGGCCTTGGCCCGCTTGGCGCCTTGGGCCAGTTCCTTCTCCAGCGCGCGGACGTAGTGATCGAAGTCGAGCTGGATCGTGTGGCGGCGGGCGGCGTAATATTGTCCGGTGTAATAGTCTTCGTCGGTCTTGATCACCCGCTCCATCTCGGCGGGCGGCGGGGGCAGATACTGGCCGGTGAGGTAAGCGGCGACCAGCTTCGACTGCTGCTCGGCGAAGTTGACCAAGGTCGGGAGCGGCTGGGCCAGGCCCATGTAGAACAGGTCCGGCACGCCCGGCTTCATGATCCGCTTGTAGAGCGGCGGCGGGCGGTTGTCGGCATCGGCAGTGAAGGCCTGGTCCTTGAAGAACGGGAACTTGATGTCATAGCCGGTGGCCCAGACGATCACGTCGATCGCCTCGCGGCTGCCGTCGCTGAACACGACGTCCTTGCCCTCCAGCCGCTCGATCCCGCCCTTCATGGTGATATCGCCTGAGCCCGCGCGGACCAGGAATTCGCCCGAGACGGTGCCGTGGCTTTCGAACGGGCCGATCTCGGGCTCGGGCAAGCCATAGTCGCTCATCTTGCCGACCAGCCCCTTGATCAGCCGGGCACCCAGCCATTGCCGCAAAGCCTTGGGCATCCACGCCGGGGCGGGATTCTTGTCGAGCGGCTGGCCCTTGTAATACTTCGGGAAAATCCACACCCCGCGCCGCGCGGAAACGAACAGCTTGTCCGCGATCGGGCGCTGCGAAAGCTCGCTGGCGACGTCCATCGCCGAGTTGCCCAGACCCACCACCAGCACGCGTTTGCCGATGCAGTTCACCGGCTCGAACGGCGTACGGTACTGGTGCGAATGGATCTGCGCGCCGTCGAAGTGCCCGGGGTACTCCGGGATCCGCGCCGCCCAGTGGTGGCCATTGGCGACGCACAGCGCGTCATAGTGCTTGACCTCGCCGGTCGAGAGCGTGATCCGCCAGCCGCCTGCGGCCTCGCGCGTGGCATCCTCGACCCGGGTGTTGAACTTGATGTACTGACGCAAGCCGAAGTGATCGACGTAATCGCGAAAGTAGCCCAGCAGCAGCGAATGGTGCGGATAGTCGGGCCAGTCGGCCGGCACCGGATAGTCCTCGAACGCCAGCCGCCACTTGGAGGTGTCGATATGCAGGCTCTGGTAGCAGGCGCTCATCCCGTTGGGGTTGTTGTAGTACCAGGTCCCGCCCACGTCGTCCGAGGCTTCGTAGACATCGAAGGGAATGCCGTGGTCTTTCAGCCGCTTGGCGGTGGTAAACCCGCTGCAACCGGCGCCGATGATACAGACCCTGGGCATCTCCATCAGAATCAAGCCTCCCGTGTTTGGGAGACTATGTTTAACCGCGCGATTAATGTCCAGTGCGGCTTGGGCTGGCAACCGCTGGCCTTCGCCGACCGGGACCGCATTCGCAGCTGGCTTGCCGCGATCGAAGAACCGGCTAAACTGCCGGGCGGAGAGCTTATGAAGACACGAATTCCGGCCCCGAAATCCGCGCCTGCCTCGACCTGGGTGGGTAGCTCGCCAGGTTCGTCCGCAGTGCCACTCGCTGCCGCACCCGGAGGCGTCAGCCAGAGCTTTTCCGCGATCCAGACCAGCAGCGCGAGCGATCGGGGGGTGCCGATCCAGCTCAAGCGCCGCAACAAGCGGCTCTTCAAGAACAGTGACCGGATGACCCTCGGCCAGTTCCATGCGATGGTTGACGCCCAGGACCAGCAACTGCGCCGCCAAGTCGAAGCCGAGAGGGTTCCCTGGCGGCGCTGGCGCAGCCAGGGCGACGGCGGTCAGCTTGAGAATGTCGATCACGTCCCGCCGTCGACTTATGGGTTGGCACGGCAATGGACCCACGTCACCCATTACTCCGCTTTGCCCAGCATCCGGCGGACCGGGCTTGATCCGGATCGCGCCAATTCTCCAACCGGCCTCAACGCTTCGTCGCATACCTCGAAATATGTCCAGCGCGACGGCAGCCTCAAGGCGGTTTACCTTGGCGGGGACGAGGATGTTGGCAAGTCGATGCAGGGTCACGAGCAGACCAAGGCAGGCGGACGGGTTACCCTGCACGTCACCATCCCGCCCGAATTTCGATACCGGCACTTGCGGGCCAACCGCGCCGTGATCTCGCCCGACAGCGGTGATTTCGATGACCACACCGGTGGGGCCAGCGCGGTCAGTTTCGCCAGGATTCCGCCCGAGTATCTCTCGCTCCAGCATCCGCAGACCGGCGCGATGGTGCCTTTGACCAGCATGAACCCCAACGACAACGGTGACGAGTACGATTTCAGTCCCTTTGCCACAGCACCCCGCAGCGGCGAAAGGCTGCCCAGCAACGAGGAAGCGAAGCGCAGCCAAGAATCGCTGCGGCGGCGATTGCGGCAGCAGGCTGACGAATTCCACGCACAGCAGCGCGACCAGATCGAACCACCGCCGCGAACCGAAGCCGCGATCGAATCACCGCGCGTGGCCTTTCCGATTCCGCCCGGATCGCAGATCGCTAAGATGATTGATCAAAAGCCGCAAAGCCATCAAGACCAGAATGACAGTGATCCGGAGTGGGAAGACTAGGCTTCGGGTCAACTGGACCTGCCAGGCCCGCTTGGGGACTGGACAAGCGCAGCGGCCCCGCGCATCCTGCCGCCGATAACACAACACCTCCGGGGAGAACCAAACGGTCTGGAGGGACAAGAATGGAAGCTATCGACGTAGCCGGCTGGTCGGCCCTGCTGCTCGGCCTGACCGCGCTGTTCGCCGGGATCGGCGCGCTGAGGAAGCCGGGTGCCTGGCGCACGATGCTCGAAGAGGTTGAACGCAGCCCGGCGCTGCAATTCCTGTGCGGGATGCTCGAACTGCTGATCGGCGCGGTGATCTATCTCGCCAATCCCTGGCTGCCCGCCGACCTGCTCTCCTGCGTGCTCAAGGCGATGGGCGGGCTGATGATGGCCGAGGCGCTGATGATCCTGGGCTTTGTCGATATCTACACCCAGTTCTGGCTGCGCAGCCTGACCCACATGCACCGCGGCTGGGCGCTCAGCACCGTGGCGCTGGGGCTGGGGCTGAGCGTGGCGGGGGCGCTGCATTTGGCTTAGCCGTCGCGCATCATCCCTGACGGATAAGGCTGCACCAACCCAGCCGCGCGGTCCCAGCCGCCGTTGAGCCACAGCTTCCACGCCGCCGGATCGGGCGGCAGCAGTGCGGGCATTCGCTCTGCGCCAAGATCGCGCAGCAGGGCGTTTGGCTCGCAGGTCAGCAGCGCGAAGCTGGGCACTTCGCTGTCTTTCCACACGCCGGCAAAAGCGAACAAGGGCTGGTCGGCGCAGCTCAGCCAGTGCCGCACCCGCTTGCCCTCGCGGTCCTGGCCCCTGCCCCAGATCATGAAGCCAGTGGCCGGGACCAGGCAGCGGAACTCGCTGTTGCGCAGGTTGCCGATCCAGAACGGGCTGTCGAGATTGCGCACGCTGAGCACCGAATGCCCGCGCTCCCCGGCGGCGGGGGGCGGCGGGACGCCCCACAGCCTGGGGATCATTCGCCGCGGCTGGTGCTCCCCGCGCGGCCCCGCAATCGCCTCGCGCCCGGCGGTGATCACGGGCGCGAACTGGCCCGGCGCAATGGTGCCCCCGGCCCAGGGGTCGCCGCCTTGCGCTGCGCCGAAGTGGGCGGCGATTGCGGCGGCGGTACTGTCGAGACGGTAGCGGACGGTCATTGCAGCAAGACTACCGCCCCCGCCAGCCCGGTCCTTTCACAGACCGCCCCGGCTTGGCCCCGGTGTGCTCGCCGTCGCGCAAGGCCGAGCGCCGCGATCCGCCCGCCGACGATGCCCAGATCGCCCTCAAACCCCTCGGCCCCGGTGCCATCGAAAATGACCCCCCACGCACAATCGTGTCATAGCGCCCGGCCTTGCGCGCCAGCGCGATCTCGGGGGTAAGGGCCAGGGCAGAAAGACCGCCCAGCACGGCGCGGCGAGTCGGGGTGTGGGTCATGGCAGGCAGGCTAGGCTCCGGACCAAGGATGACAAGCCCCGCCAGCGTGGTTAGGGGAGGGCCATGCCCCAGCAGATCCCGGTCTATGTCCTCTCGCTCCCCAATGCCGCCGACCGGCGCGCGCGGCTGGAGCGGCACCATGCGCCTTTGGGGATAAAGCTCACCATGATCGAAGGTGTCGATGGCCGGCTGCTGAGCGCGGCCGAGCGTGCGGCGGTGACCGGGCCGGACCGGCCGCTCAGCGCCAGCGAGGTCGGCTGCAACCTCAGCCACGCCAAGGCCTGGCGGGCCTTGCTCGACAGCGATGCGCCTTGCGCGGTGGTGCTGGAGGACGACGGGCTGATCGACCGCAAGTTTGCCCCGCTGCTCAAGGAAGGCCTGCCCACGGGGGCGTTCGACTACCTGTTTCTCGATGTCGATGCCCACAACGAGCTGGGCCCGATCGCCTGGGATCGCAATGACGGCCTGCCGCTGGGCCGGGGCTTTACCGCCTATACCCTGTCCGACGGGGGCGAGGGCGCGCATGCCTATGTCATCACCCGCGCCGAAGCGCAGCGGCGGCTGGAGCGCGGCGTGCCGTTCCTGGGCCCGGCGGATATCTATCACGTGCTGCCTTACCGCCCGAAGCTGCGCGCGCTGATCCGGCCCAAGGGCGCCTGGGTCGCCCCCACCAGCCTGGTCTCCTCGATCAATGATCGGGCGGATTCGGTCGAACAGGTCCCGCTGCGGGCGCTGCGCAAGGGGGCGCTGTTCTATGACACGCTAGACTGGCTGCGCGGCGACTTGCGCAAGAAACAGGCGCGGATCGACGCGCTGGTGAAGCAGGGCAAGCTCCCCGCCGGGCACGACTGGCGGGCCATGCCGACCGGGCGCAGAATGTTGTTCGAGTAGCTGGACGCCGCCGGTTCACTCGCCTAGTGTCAGCCTATCCCCGGGGAGCCTGCTCAGGCTGAGAGGGAGGGTTTGCATCCTCCGACCCGTCGAACCTGAACCCGTTAGCACGGGCGGAGGGAGGGCCGGCACAGCGCGCTCTCCGTCTGTCCCCGAAAAGGACTTTGCGCATCATGGCCGACATTCCCAGCAAGCTTGAGATTGGCGTCACCACCGGGCCGATCCGGGGCTCGAAGAAGATCCACGTGGGTCCGCTCGGCGTCGCGATGCGCGAGATCTACCTCGAGCCGTCGAGCGGCGAGGTGCCGGTGCGGGTGTACGATACCTCCGGCCCCTACACCGATCCCACGGTGCAGATCGACATTGCCGCAGGCCTCACCGAACTGCGCCGCGACTGGATCCGCGGGCGCGGCGATGTCGAGGAAGTCACCCAGCGCGAAGTTGGCCCCGAGGACAACGGTCAGCTCGGCCCGGACCGTTCGGGCGGGGTGCCGCCGTTCCCCAATGTCCGCCGTCAGGTGCTGCGCGCAAAGCCCGGCGCCAACGTCAGCCAGATGCATTACGCCCGCCGCGGAATCGTCACGCCCGAAATGGAATATGTCGCCACCCGCGAAAACCTGGGGCGCGAGCAGATCCGCGATCTCATCCGCGACGGGCAGGACTGGGGCGCCAGCATCCCCGATTACGTCACCCCCGAATGGGTCCGCGATGAAGTCGCGCGCGGCCGCGCGATCATTCCCAGCAACATCAACCACCCTGAGTCTGAGCCGATGGCGATCGGCCGCAACTTCCTGGTCAAGATCAACGCCAATATCGGCAACTCCGCCGTCGCTTCGGATGTCGCCAGCGAAGTGGACAAGATGGTCTGGTCGATCCGCTGGGGCGCGGACACGGTGATGGACCTCTCCACGGGCCGCAACATCCACGACACCCGCGAATGGATCATCCGTAACAGCCCCGTGCCGATCGGCACCGTGCCGATCTATCAGGCGCTCGAAAAGGTCGGCGGCGTGGCCGAGGACCTGACCTGGGAGGTGTTCCGCGATACCCTGATCGAGCAGGCCGAACAGGGCGTCGATTACTTCACGATCCACGCCGGGGTGCGCCTGCCTTACGTGCCGCTGGCGGCCAAGCGCGTCACCGGGATCGTCTCACGCGGCGGCTCGATCATGGCCAAATGGTGCCTTGCCCACCACAAGGAAAGCTTCCTCTACGAACGCTTTGACGAGATCACCGAGATCATGAAGGCCTATGACATCGCCTATTCGCTGGGCGACGGCCTGCGCCCCGGATCGATCGCCGACGCCAACGACGAAGCCCAGTTCGCCGAGCTCTATACCCTGGGCGAACTGACCAAGCGCGCCTGGCAGCAGGACGTCCAGGTGATGATCGAAGGCCCCGGCCACGTGCCGATGCACAAGATCAAGGAGAACATGGACAAGCAGCTGCAGGTCTGCGGCGAGGCGCCCTTCTACACATTGGGCCCGCTCGTCACCGATATTGCCCCCGGCTACGATCACATCACCAGCGGCATCGGCGCGGCGATGATCGGCTGGTTCGGCACGGCGATGCTCTGCTACGTCACCCCCAAGGAACACCTCGGCCTGCCCGACCGCGATGACGTCAAAGTCGGCGTAGTCACCTACAAGCTTGCCGCCCACGCCGCCGACCTCGCCAAGGGGCACCCGGCGGCCAAAGTCCGCGATGACGCGCTCAGCAAAGCAAGGTTCGAATTCCGCTGGCGCGACCAGTTCAACCTCAGCCTCGACCCGGACACCGCCGAGCAATACCACGACCAGACTTTGCCGGCGGAGGGCGCGAAAACCGCTCACTTCTGCTCGATGTGCGGGCCCAAGTTCTGCTCGATGAAGATCAGCCAGGAAGTGCGGGAATTTGCCCGGCTGCAGAACCAGAACGCCGATACCTTCGTGGCCGCCGAAGAGGCCGAGGCGGGGATGGCTGAGATGAGCAAGGTCTATGACGAGACCGGGCGGGAGCTCTATATGGGGGCTGGCGACCGGGAGCGGGATTGAGGTTGGTATCAGGCGGTTCGGAATGGGAGCTGATCGGGACTGAAGCGTCCCGGGTTTTCCGGAGGCTGGTTGGTTTGAGCCATGCAACCATATCGAGGGTCTCGTTGGCTGCAGCGGGTCGAGGTCGAAGGCCGGGGACCAGTCGGGGTGGGGCATCTGGCAGGGGTGGTGGCTCATGTCGCCAGTGATGGCGGCGTGCTAGAGCAACTTGGGCAAAACCTGACCCAAATTCCGTCTATGCTGAGCTTGTCGAAGCACTGCCCTTTTCTTCGTGCCTCGCCCGCAACCGCTTGAAGCAAAGAGCAGTGCTTCGACAAGCTCAGGAAGGTCGGGGTTGGGTTGGGCGTTTGCTCGTTACCCCCAAGCCACTAGGCTGTAGT
>PNJT01000022.1 GCA_013822005.1 Novosphingobium sp.
GCCGCCACGGCGGGCGCGAGGGCGATTTGTTTGGCGGCGGCCGCGGGCGCTTTCGTGTGACCGAACGCGCGCAACAGGCGATGGGCTGCAAACCCTATTCCAATTTCAACCTGGTCGGCGCAGCGCAAGTCGGCAAGTCGAGCCTGACGGGCATGCGATTGCTGCACCGGCTGGATGGCCGCTTGCCGGTCTGGCCGATCGATCCCTTGCCCGATTCTGGCTCGGCGGTGGTCGAAATCTACACCACTCTCGCCGCGCTGGCCGCCGGGCGCAGCGCGGGCAAATCGAAGATGCGCTCATTCGAGGAACTCAATGCCGCACTGGCCGCGCTGGGCAGCGGTATGGTGCCCGGCGAGGGACCGATTGCCGACCATGCCAGCGACGCCCTGCTCACCGCCGCCTGGCTGCGTACTGCGGCAGGCGATCCCGCGCTGTGGGCACCGCCGCAGCTCACCCCCGAAATTGCCACAACCGAGGGGTGGACCTTTGGCGCCCGCTAGGTCTAAAGGCCAGCTTACGCCGGCTTAGCTCAGTTGGTAGAGCACCTGATTTGTAATCAGGGGGCCACGGGTTCGAATCCTGTAGCCGGCACCATATTTCCAAAGGGAGCGAGCACCCATGCTTGCCGAAATGATCGAACGCCTGCTCGATCGCCATCTGGACGAGGCGGCTCAGGCCAAGGCCCGGAATGGCGAGTGGCTGCCCGAATTGTGGGCCGAAGTCGAAGAAATGGGCCTGCCGCTGGCGCTGCTGACCGAAGAACAAGGCGGGTTCGGCCTGTCCTTTGCCGAAGCGGGCGAGGCGCTGCGGCTGCTGGGCAAACATGCCATGCCGCTGCCGGTGGCCGAGACCATGGCCGCCAACCAGCTACTGGCCAATGCCGGGCTGCCGCTGGCCGAAGGTGCGGCAGGACTGGCACGCGGCGATCACCTGACAGTCACTCAAGGCACACTCAAAGGTACCCTGGAGCGTGTTGCATGGGGTGAGAACCTCGATTGCCTCGCACTCGCGGTCGGCGACACGCTCTACCGGGTTCCCCGCAGCGGCTGGAGCCTGGCCGAAGCGGGCACCGCGCTCAATTTCCACCCCCGTCCCGCCTTGGCGATTGATTGGACGGTCGATGCCAGCGCGCCGCTGCCCTATTGCCCGCTGGCGGCCGGGGCGACCGTTCGCGCCTTTCAGATCGCCGGGGCGCTGGAGGCCTGCCTTGACCTGACGCTGGAACACACCGCCACCCGCGTCCAGTTCGGCAAGCCGCTGCAGAAGAACCAGGTGGTCCAGCACGAACTGGCCAAGCTGGCGGGCGAACTGGCCTGCACCACCGCCGCCGCCGACCTTGCCGGGGAAGCCCTGGCGCGCGGCGACTTGCGCGGTGTTGCAGCCGGATCGCTGCGCGCGCGCGAGGCAGCTGGGAACGGCGCGGCGATTGCCACGCAAATGCACGGCGCGATCGGCTTTACCCGCGAGCACCGCCTGCACCTTTACACCACTGCGCTGTGGACCTGGCGCGACGAATTTGGCGGGCAAGTGATGTGGGCCAAGCTGCTGGGCCAGGCCGCGCTTGAAGCAGGAGAGGCCGGATATTGGCCGATGGTGACCGAACTATGAGTGCTATCCCCTTCCCCGCCCCGCCCGCCGACAGCGCCGAAGTGATCGCGCTGCGAGCCGAGTTTCGCGCGTTCCTTGACCAGCAGCTGGGCCACCGCACCCCGCGCCAGCGCAGCGACAACTGGTACGGCTTCAGCCGCGCGTTTTCGCTGGCGATGGGCCAGGCCGGATACCTCGGCATGACCTGGCCCAAGCAATATGGCGGGCATGAGCGCACGGCGTTCGAACGCTATGTCGTGGTCGAGGAATCGCTGGCCTATGGCGCCCCGGTCGGCGCGCACTGGATCGCGGATCGCCAAAGCGGCCCTTCGATCATCAAGTTCGGGACCGAAGAGCAGCGCGAAACGATCCTGCCGCGGATCGCCAGGGGCGAGCTGGCTTTCGGGATCGGGATGAGCGAGCCGGACTCGGGCTCCGACCTGGCCGCGACCCGCACCAAGGCGGTGCGCGACGGCGATCTCTACCGGGTTACCGGCACCAAAGTCTGGACCAGCTTCGCGCACGAGGCCGACTATGTGATCCTGTTCTGCCGCACCAGCGGCACCCCTGCTGATCGCCACCAGGGCACCAGCCAGCTGCTGGTTGACCTCAAGAACACGCCCGGCCTGACAATCAGGCCGATCATCGATCTGGCGGGGCAGCACCACTTCAACGAAATGCATTTCGAGGATGCGGCGGTCCCGGCCAAGAACCTGCTGGGGGCCGAAGGCGACGGCTGGAACCAGGTGATGAGCGAGCTGGCTTTCGAACGCTCTGGCCCCGAACGTTTCCTCTCCTCGATCGAGCTGATGTACCAGCTGATCGCGATGCTGCAGGGCAAGGACAGCGACGCCGCGCAGATCACGATTGGCCGACTGACCGCGCAATTGGCGGTGCTGCGCCGCCTCTCGCGCTCGGTCGCGGCGATGCTGCAGGACAAGCAGGATGCGGGACTGCAGGCCGCGATCGTCAAGGATGTCGGCGCGGTCTGGGAACAGGTCCTGCCCGATGTCGCGCGCACCTTGGTCGATGCCGAGGCCGACCCGCGCACGCAAGCGGCCTATGCCGGGGTGCTCGCCAACATCGTCCACAACGCGCCCAGCTGGTCGCTGCGCGGCGGTACGCGCGAGATCCTGCGCGGAATTATCGCGCGCGGGCTGGGGACGCGCTGAAGCGGTTGCATTTGAAACCGGATTGGCCAATGGTGCGCGGATGACCGATTCCGCCCCGATGACCTATGCGCGCTACCTTGCGCTCGATAACCTGCTGACCTGCCAGCAGCCGCAGTCGGACTGCGATGACGAGATGCTGTTCATCATCATCCACCAGTCGAAGGAACTGTGGCTCAAGCAGGCGATCCGCGAGCTCAAGCTGGCGGTCAACCAGGTCCAGTCCGATGCCCTGATCCATGCCTACAAGGCGCTGGCGCGGGTCAGCCGGATCCAGGCGGTGCTGACGCTGAGCTGGGACGTGCTGACCACCATGACGCCCAGCGACTACACTCGCTTCCGCGACGTGCTGGGTCCGTCGAGCGGGTTCCAGTCGGACCAGTTCCGCACGATCGAGTACATGCTGGGGCTGAAGGATCCTCGGTTCCTCAACTACCAGAGCGATCGCCCCCATGCCCGCGCGGCGATGCAGGCGGCGCTGGATGCGCCCAGCATGTGGGACGAAACGATCCGCGCCGCCGCGCGGGCCGGCCTTGCGATCCCGGCCGAAGTGCTGGAGCGCGATGTAGCGCTGCCTTACAAGGCAGATGCAGGGGTCGAGGCGGCGTTCCTGGAGGTTTACCGCCAGCCCGAACGCTACTGGGAACTCTACCAGCTGGCCGAAAAGCTGGTCGATATCGACGATGCCATGGCTGCCTGGCGGCACCGCCATGTCCAGACGGTGGAACGCGTGATCGGTGCCAAGACGGGCACCGGCGGCACTGCCGGGGTGGCCTATCTGCAATCGACGCTGGGCAAGCGGGCCTTTCCGGAGCTGTGGTCGCTGCGGACGGCGCTGTGAGCTTCAACGCGATACTCGCAGCCAGCTGCCCCCCTCCCCTTTGGGGAGGGGCATGCTTGAGCGGGGTGAGAGGTGAGTTACAAGAGGCTCTTTACCCGCGCACTGGAAGCCGCCCCCCACCGCCTGCACTTCGCCGCGCACAGCCACCACTTGTGGCCCGATGCCAGCTTCGAAGGGCAGGTCCAGGCCTGGAACGACGCCGCGCTGCTGGCCGATCACAAATGGGACAAAGTCTTCGCCGAAGTGATCCCCGAAGCCCAGCGCCACATTGCCCGCGAACTGGCGCTGCCCGATCCGGATACAATCGCCTTTTCGCCCAACACCCACGATTTCCTGGTGCGGATTGTCTCCGCCATGCCGATGGACCGCCCGCGCGTACTGGCGAGCGACGGGGAGTTCCACTCATTCCGCCGCCAGTCGCTGCGCTGGGCCGAGACCGGGCGGATCGAACTGACGACCGTGCCGCTGGGCCAATTGGTTGAGACTGCCGAAGAGGGGACCTTCGACCTCATCTTTACCAGCCAGGTCCAGTTCAATTCTGGCCGTTTCCTTGAAGGGATCGAGCGCCTCGCCGCCCTCGCGCGCCCCGAAGGCCCGTGGGTGGTGGTGGACGGCTATCACGGCTTCATGGCCATGCCGACCGATCTTGCGGAGGTGGCGGACAGGGTCTTTTACCTCTCAGGCGGCTACAAGTACGCAATGGCCGGCGAAGGGGTGTGCTTCCTCCATGCCCCGCCGGGTTTCGGCCCCCGGCCCGAGATCACCGGCTGGTACGCCGCTTTCGACGACCTCGCCGCGCGGCAAGGCGGGGTCGGCTATGCCCCTGACGGACGCCGCTTCCTGGGCAGCACATTCGATGCCAGCGGCCTTTACCGCTTCAACGCAGTGCAACGAATGTTGAAGGCCGAGGGGCTGACCACCGCCGCGATCTCGGCGCATTGCGACGCCCTCAAGGCCCGGTTCCTCGCCGCCGATCCGCTGCCCGGCATGGCGCTGATCAGCCAGCCGCAGGCCCGCTTCCTGGCGTTCCAGGGGACACGCGCGCCCGAACTTTACGCCGCGCTGGGCGCCAAAGGCGTGGTCACCGACCTGCGCGGTGACGTGCTGCGGATTGGCTTTGCGCTGTATCAGGATGCCGCCAATGTCGACGCGCTGATCGCGCTCATCTGAACGAAAAGCCCCGCCGGATCGCTCCGGCGGGGCCATTTCTGTGTCAGCTCGCGAAAGCCGGGATCAGAACTTGATCCCTACTTCCACGCCCCAGACGCGCGGTTCGTTGACCATCGCGGTCAGGTTGTTGAAGTCGATCCCGCTGACCGCCGAAACGTCGTCGGTGATGTTGCGACCGAACGCGGCAACATCGAATTTGCCGGTGCGGTATCCGATCCTGAGGCCGCCTTCGAGCATGTTGTCGTCGCTGAATTCGACCGAGTTGTAGAGGAAGAACTGGATCTTCGAGCGGTAGGCCCAGTCGGTGAAGACATAGACTTCGCCGTTCCCGACCGGCGCGGCATAGCCTGCGGTCCAGTTGACGATCCAGCGCGGGCTCTGCGGCAGCTGGTTGCCGTTGATCGCATAGATCCCCGGGCTGGCCGGACGTTGCGGGTTGGTGACGGTGCAGGCCGCGCCGCAGCCAGCGACATAGAGGTTGGGGTCCTTGATCTCGTTGTGGTTGTACGAGATCCCCGCGCTCAGCGTCAGGCCCTTGGTCGGCTTGGCTTCGAATTCGGCTTCGAACCCGTAACCATCGACCTTGTCAGCATTGATCAGGGTGGTGAAGTTCGAAGCCCCGCCCACCGCGGTCAGCTGCATGTCCTTGGTGCTGAAATAGAAGCCGGTCAGGTTGAAGCGCGCCACATTGCTGAGCGTGGACTTGATCCCCGCTTCATAGCTCATGGTGGTTTCCTTGTCGGCCACCGAGAGCGAGCGGCCGAACAGCAGCCGGCCCTGGATCGACGGGGCGCGATAGCCGCGGGCGACGCGGGCGAAGACATTCACGTCCTGGCTGAGCGGCGCGGTGGCAGCCACATCCCAGGTCAGCACATTGCCGCTGACTTCGGCGCTTTGCGGTGCCACCGGCCCGCCAAAGCCCAGGAAGCCCGGCCGGGTATCGATCGGCCGCGCGGCGACCATGGTACGCTTGTCGTTGTTGTAGCGCATTCCGGCCTGGAGCTTCAGCCCGCTGTCAAACTCGTAATTGACCGAGCCAAATATCCCCAGTGCGTCGCTGACCTGGCGCTGGGTGGCGACTGCCGAAGGCGTGGTATCGGTCGGAGTGCCGAAATCGTAGCTGTTGATGTTCAGCTTCTCGTTGAAGACAAAGACGCCGAACTGGTAGCCCAGACCCTTGTCGTTGTTCGAGGCGACGCGCAGTTCCTGGGTGAACTGGTCAAGGCTGGGAACATCGTCCTGCGACTGGGCCGAGAACGGGATGAAGCCCGGGCCCATTGGCGGATTGAACTGGTTGCCAAAGCCGCCATCGATATCGCCGCGGCTGGCCAGGTTGCCGTTCCACAGGCTGGAGACCGAGGTGATCGTCACCGGCCCGGCATCGTATTCAGCGGTGAAGCCCAAATTGTAGTTGTTGAGCCGCTGGAAGTTGAGCCCGTCGGCGCGGGTCTCGCGGCGATCAAAGGTGCTGGCGGGGCCAGTCAGCCCGATCAGCTTGTTGCTGCCAGTGGCAAAGGCATTGGCGCGGAACAGGCGGGCGCTGCCTTCGAAAGTGCGGACCTGGCCGGTCAGCCGCAGGGTCAGTGCTTCGCTGGGCTTGGCCTGGATCTGCAGGCGGGCGGCGAAATCGTCGAACCCTTCAAGGTCGTTGCCGCCGGGCACGTCGATATTATCGACCCAGTTGTCGCGGTGCTGGTAAAGCACCGAGGCGCGCATCGAGACCACATCGCTCAGCTCGCCGCCGATCCCGGCTTCGACATTGACCGTGCTGAAGCTGCCGAAGCTGCCGCGCACATAGTTCTTGCCCTTGGCGTCGGGGCGGACCGAATCGAACTTGACGATCCCGGCCGGGGTATTGCGGCCAAACAACGTGCCCTGCGGCCCACGCAGCACTTCGACCTGATTGAGGTCAAACACCGGGAAGCCCTTGAGGATCGGGCTTTCCAGCACGACGTCGTCATAGACCAGGCTGACCGGTTGCGAGGCGTTGAGATCGAAATCGGTATTGCCCAGCCCGCGGATGTAGAAGCGCGGGAAAGTACGCCCGAACGAGCTTTCGATGTTGAGGCTGGGGACGCGGCCCGACAGCGCGCGGATATCGGCCCCCGCACTGCTGACCACCTTCAGCGTATCGCCGCCCAGCGTCGCGACCGAGATCGGCACGTCCTTCTGGTTTTCAGAGACGCGCTGCGCGGTGACGATGATCTCTTCCAGCCCCTGCTCTTCGTCGGCGGCCTGGGCGAATGCGGGCGCGGCACCCAGCGTCAGGAAGATGGCGATGGCGGCGCTCGACTGGCGCAAAACGGCGGAAAGCTTCATGCGAAGGGCCTCACTTGTTTGAGGATGGAATCGATTGCGCTGCGCTAGGCAAAGCAGCGCCCCGATCAAGTATCCGCTGATACTGATCCGCACTTTCGCGCGAACCTGTTGCCGGATTGCCGCAAATCGCGGTCAAACGTGTCACATTTGTGCGATCAACCCCGCCCGCGATAGCCGACGACGCCCTGCTCGGGCACCCACAGCCCTTCAGGCGCGGCACCGCTTTGCCAGAACACGTCGATCGGGATCCCGCCGCGCGGGTACCAATAGCCGCCGATCCGCAGCCACTGCGGCTTCATTTCATCGAACAACCGCTGGCCGATGCCCACGGTGACGTCCTCGTGAAAGCCTGCGTGGTTGCGGAACGATCCGAGGAACAGCTTGAGGCTTTTCGATTCGACAATCGCCTCGCCCGGCGCATAGTCGATCACCAGGTGCGCAAAATCGGGCTGGCCGGTGACCGGGCACAGCGAAGTGAACTCGGGCGCGGCGAAGCGGACCAGGTAGAGCGAGCCTGCACGCGGATTGGGCACGTAATCGAGCACTGCCACGTCCGGAGAGGCCGGAAGCGCGCTCTGCTGGCCCAAATGAAGTGTGTCTGTCATGCAACGCGCAATGCCCCGATCGCGGCAAATGCACAAGTCGGCGGTTGGAAGTGGCGGGTTCACTTCCTATTCAGTGCAGACCGGCCTATCGGCCCAGTCGCGCCAATGATGGACATGATGATGAAAGCTGTGGGGGGCAAGGCCAGGATAGCCGGCGCATTGGCGCTGCTGCTTCCGCTCGTCCCCGCGCCGGCCGCCGCGCAGGACGCGCCGGTGTTCACGATCCCGCCGTCGCGCCCATCAAGCAATCCGCGCGCGGCGGGGCCGGTTGACGATGACAACCCGGTCGTGCGCGCGCCCGCGCCTCGGCCAAGTCCGGCCCCTGCCCCGGCTCCGTTAGCCAGCCAGCCAACTCCGCAACCCGGCGGCGCAGCAACGGGACGCCCCGCGCCCCGCCCGGTCCAGACCGCACGTCCCCAGCCAGCTGCAACCAGCCCAGGCCTGGTCCCCGCGCCTGCTCCGGCCGCTTCGGCAACCCCCGGCACGCAGCCGGTCGATCCGGCGGCGCAACTGCCGCTGCCCACCGCAACGCCAAGCGTCACCCTGCCGCCGCCGCAACTGGTCGATAGCACCGCTCCGGCACCGGGCTGGTACTGGCCGTGGATCGCGGGCGGCACAGCGGCTCTGGCCGCTCTGTTCGCGTTGCTGTGGTGGCGGCGGCGGCCCAAGACTTTGCAGCTTGAGTTCGAACCGCCCGTTGTAGTGAGGCCCGAGCCGAAGCCGGAGCCCGCGCCAGCCCCGGCCCCAGCTCCTGCGCCGACTCCCGCCCCCGCGCCGCCCCCGCCAGTGGTGCCCGCGACGGGCCTCGCCATCGCGCTTGAGGCCCGGCGGATGAGCGCCTCGCTGATGGCGACCACGCTCAGCTACACGCTCAAGCTCACCAACCATTCGGCACAGCCGCTTTCGGCGCTGGCGGTGGAAGGCGACATGATCTCGGCCCACGCCTCGCTGCCTCCCGAAAAGCAGATCGCGGCCAGCAGCCAGCGGCTTGAGCTGCGCCATGTGCTGGTCACCCTGGCCCCGGGCGAAAGCGCCGAGTTCACCGGTGATTTCCGTTTGCCGCTGACCGCAATCACCCCGATTCGCGCTGGCGAGGCGGCCTATTTCGTGCCGCTCGCCCGGCTGCGGGTCGAGGCCAGCCAGGCATCGGGCACGCAAATGGTCGAAGTGCAGACCTTCGTGGTCGGCGAACTGCCCGAAGCGCCCGGCGCCGCGCTGCGCCCGTTCCGGCTCGATCTGGGCCCGCGGACCTATTCACGGCTGGGCCAGCGCGCGGTCAGCTAAAGTCATTCTCCCCCTCGACGGCGCGGCTCCGGCCCGCTAGGCTCCTTCGCAACCGCAGCGAAGAGGGGTCGCTTGCAGGGCAGCAGAACCTGCGCGAGGAGGACGCGAATATTATGGATAGTCTGGTTTCGACCGAGTGGCTTGCCAAAGAAATGGGCGCAAGCGACCTTCGGATCGTCGATTGCACCAAGCATCTGCCTGGCACGGGGCGCGATCCTGTGGCCGAATACGAGGCCGGGCACATCCCCGGCGCGGTGTTCATGGACCTGGGCGATCTGGTCGACAGCACCCACTCGGTTGAAAACATGCTGCCCCCGGCCGAAAAGTTCGCCAGCCGCATGCAGAGCCTGGGCCTGGGCGATGGCAGCCGGATCGTGCTTTACGATGACAGCGCGGTGAAGACAGCGGCGCGCGCCTGGTTCATGCTCAAGATGTTCGGTGCCCACGATGTCGCGATCCTTGATGGCGGGATCGCCAAGTGGAAGGCCGAAGGCCGCCCGCTGACCCAGGGCAAGGAAGTGCTGCGCCACCGCCACTTCACCGCCTGGCAGGACCACGCCAATGTCCGCACCAAGGCCAATGTCCTCGCCAACCTCCATTCGAAGGACGAACAGGTGGTTGACGCCCGCGGCGCGGCGCGCTGGTCGGGTGCAGAGGAAGACCCGCGGCCCGGCATCGCCTCGGGCCATATTCCGGGCTCGTACAACGTCCCCTTCACCGCGCTCTACAGCGCCGACGGCACGTTCAAGGACAAGGCCGGGATCAAGGCCGCGTTTGAAGGCGCAGGCGTGGACCTCGGCAAGCCGGTGACCGCCAGCTGCGGCAGCGGAGTTACCGCCTGCGTGCTGCTGTTCGGCCTGCACTTGCTGGGCAAGGAAGATACCGCGCTCTACGACGGCAGCTGGACCGAATGGGGCGCCGATCCGGATACGCCTAAGGCCGTCAAGGCCTGAACCCGATCAAATTGTGCCTATTTCCCCCCTCCCGCTTGCGGGAGGGGTCGGGGGTGGGCTAGCAACGCCAGCGACTGGCGTGACCTATCGGTCACGCGCCCACCCGCGTTCAGAGGCGCGTGACTCTGTACGCCCCCTCCCGCCAGCGGAAGAGGAACTGCGGAGCACAATGGCCAAGGACCCGCCTGACGACATCGCCCCCGCGACCCGCCTGGTCACCGGCGGGCGGCGGGCGGAATGGACCGGGCCGGTGGTCAATCCGCCGGTCTGGCGCGCCTCGACACACCTCTATGAAGACAGCGCCGCGCAGCAGGCGGGCCTGCACGTTAACAAGGACGGCGTGTTCCACTATGGCGCGCGCGGCGGGCCGACCCAGTGGGCGCTGGCCGATGCGCTGACCGCGCTGGAGCCGGGTGCGGCGGGGACCATGCTCTACCCCACCGGCCTCGCTGCGCCGGTGATGGCCTTGCTGGCGGTGCTGAAGGCCGGGGACGAGCTGCTCGTTTCGGACAATTCCTACGATCCCACCCGCACTTTCGCCGAAAGGGCGCTGCGCGATTATGGCGTGACCACGCGGTACTTCGACCCATTGGATGTCGATGGCTTTGCGGCGATGATCTCGGACCAAAGCCGCGCGGTGCTGCTGGAAAACCCTGGCAGCGTCTCGATGGAAATGTGCGATGTCCCCGCGCTGGCCAAGGCGGCCAAGGCGCGGGGCCTCGTGGTGTTGATGGACAATACCTGGGCCGGGCCGACCGGTTTCCAGGCGCTGAAGCATGGGGTCGACTTGTCGATCCTGGCCTTGACCAAGCATGTCGGCGGCCATTCGGATCTGATGCTGGGCAGCGTCACCGCCAATGCCGAATGGTATCCGAAGCTGCGGCGACATTCGCTGCTGCTGGGTCAGCAGGCCTCACCCGACGATTGCGCGCTCGCGCTCAGGGGTCTTCGCACCATGGGCGTGCGGCTCGAACGCTCGTGCGCCAGCGCGCTGACGATTGGCCGAGTGGCTGCAAGCCCGTCCCGAAGTGGCCGCGGTGCTGTTCCCGATGCTGCCGGGATCGCCGGGGCACGAGCTGTGGAAGCGCGACTATACCGGCGGCTGCGGGCTGATGACGCTGGTCATGGCCGGCAAGGATACCAAGGCCCGCGACGCCTTTATCGACGCACTCAGCCTGTTCGGGATCGGCTATAGCTGGGGCGGCTATGAAAGCCTGGCGCTGGGCAGCCATCCCGAGCGCGACCGCGACGTGATGCCCTGGCCGCCGCGCGGAATCGCGCCGGAAAACCGCCACGCGGTGCGGCTGTGGATCGGGCTGGAAGATCCGGCCGACCTGATCGCCGACCTTGAGCGCGGCCTGGCCGCCTGGGCAGCGGCATGAGCCTGAAGGAAGATATCGCGCGGCTGACCGCCCAGCTCGATGCGATCGGCTTCGACATCGGCAGCTACCACGTCTCACTCTACCTCGCGCTGCTGGTGGTGCTGACAGTTGGCGTGATCATCGCCGTTGGCCGCATGGCATCTTTCCTGATCCGCCGCCTGTTCTCGCGCATGCACCGGCTCGATCCGACGCAGCAATTGCTGGGCGAAAAGCTCGCCAGCATCGCGGTCTGGATCGTGCTGGCCCTGGTCGGGATCGACTTCCTGGGGATCAAGCTGACCGCGCTGACGGTGTTTTCGGGCGCGCTGGGGCTGGCGGTGGGCTTTGGACTGCAGAAGACCTTCGGCAACCTGATTTCGGGCATCATCCTGCTGATGGACCGCTCGATCAAGCCGGGCGACGTGATCGCGGTAGGAGCCGGCAGCGACAAGACTGTCGGGCAGGTCAGCCGGATCGGTATCCGCGCGGTTTCGGTGATCACCCGCGACCAGATCGAATACCTGATCCCGAACGAGCTGCTGATGACCTCGACGGTCGAGAACTGGTCGTTCTCGACCCGCGACGTCCGGCTCAAGGTGCCGGTCGGGATCGCCTATGGCAGCGATGTCGAGCTGGCCGAGCGGCTGATGCTGCAAGCCGCAGGCGAACACCCCCGCGTCCATCCCGATCCCGAGCCGTCGGTCTGGCTGACCGCCTTTGGCGACAGCGCGATCCAGTTCGAAATCCAGCTGTGGATCGACGATCCCGAAGCCGGGGTCGGTAACATCCGTTCCGACGTGCTCAAGCGGATCTGGGTGCTGTTTGGCGAGCACGGCGTGCACTTGCCCTTCCCGCAGCGCGACCTGCATATCAAGGACTGGCCGGGCATGCCGGGCAAGGGCGGCGAAAGCTGACCTAACCCCCTGCAAAGGCATTCTGGCTGGCACCGCCGCGCCGCGATGCCCATTGCAGGATCATGAGCATTCCTTCCTCTACCCCCGCCAAGGTCTGGCTGGTCGGCGCCGGTCCTGGTGATCCCGATCTGCTGACGCTGCGCGCCGCGCGGCTGGTGATGCAGGCCGGCCTGATCGTCCACGACGGGCTGGTCGATCCCGCGATCCTGGCGCTGGCCAAGCCTCGTGCTCGGCTGATCTCGGTCGCCAAGAGCCGCTCGCGCCACACCCTGGCGCAAGATGAAATCAACGCGCTGCTGGTGCGCGAGGCGCTGGCCGGGACCGAAGTCGTGCGCCTCAAGGGCGGGGATCCGTTCATTTTCGGGCGCGGCGGCGAAGAGGCTGAGGCCTGCCGCGCGGCCGGGGTGCCGGTTGAAGTCGTCCCCGGGATCAGCGCTGCGATCGGTGCCGCCGCCATGGCCCAGATGCCGCTGACCCACCGCAGTCACGCCTCGATCGTCAGCTTCGTCGCTGGGCAATGCAAGGGGCTGAGCGAACAGGACTGGTCGGGCCTGGCGGGCAAGGGCCGCACCCTGGTGATCTACATGGGCCTCGCGACCAGCGAAGCGATTGCCGAAAAGCTGATCGCCGATGGCCTGGCCCCCGAAATCCCCGTCGCCGTGATCGAAAACGCCACTCGCCCGCAAATGCGCGTGCTGCGCGCCTCGCTGGCGGGCCTGCCCGCACTGGTCAAGGCGCACAAGGTCAAGAGCCCGGCGGTGATCGTGATCGGCGAAGTCGCGTCCTTCGAGACGCTTTCTCAGCTTGCAGCTTCGTTCTCTCCTCAGGATGATCGGATGTCTGTTCTTTCCGTTCGTCCTGAGGAGGGACTGAGCGAACGCGAAGGCCCGTCTCGAAGGATATTGCAGGAGCGCGCAGAGTGAAGATCCTGACCGGAAACGATTTGAAAAGCGGTGCCGTCACCTGGTGGGACGGCGTGCAATGGTCGCTGCATGTCGAGGACGCGGTCGATGTCGGCGATCATGCCGATACGATCCTGGCCCGCGAACAGGCCGCGCGCCGGGTCAACGCGGCCTATGCAATCGAGGCGGTGAAGGATGAAGGCAGTGTGCGCCCCGCGCATATCAAGGACCGCATCCGCGCGCTGGGGCCCACCGTGCGCCCCGACCTGACTTTGAAGCCGGCCGATCCCGAAGCGGGGAATTGGGTGATCTGATGTCATCCCTTTTCCCGTTCGTCCCGAGCGAAGTCGAGGGACCGCCCCACAAACCAACCTCCGTTCGTGTCGAGCGAAGTCGAGACACTGCGCGCGGCATCTCGACTTCGCTCGATGCGAACGGGGACTGGGGTCTTATGGCTGTCCCTCGACTTCGCTCGGGACGAACGGGTTTGGGATTACCGCCAACGGAGTTGGTTTGAATGTATAGGTACGACACTTACGACCAGGCGATGGTCGATGCCCGGGTCGAGGAATTCCGCGACCAGGTCCGTCGGCGCCTTGAGGGCCACATTACCGAAGACCAGTTCAAGCCGCTCAGGCTGATGAACGGGCTCTACCTTCAGCTCCACGCCTACATGCTGCGGGTCGCGGTGCCCTATGGCACGCTGTCGAGCGCGCAGATGCGGATGCTGGGCGACATCGCCGACAAGTACGACCGCGGCTATGGCCACTTCACCACCCGGCAGAACATCCAGTACAACTGGATCAAGCTGGAAGACGCGCCCGATATCCTGGCCGATCTCGCCAAGGTAGAGATGCATGCGATTCAGACCAGCGGCAATTGCATCCGCAACACCACGTCTGACCAGTACGCCGGGGCGGCGGCCGACGAAGTGGTCGATCCGCGCCCCTATGCCGAACTGATCCGCCAGTGGAGCACGTTCCACCCCGAATTCAGCTTCCTGCCGCGCAAGTTCAAGATGGCAGTAATCGCCTCTGACACCGACCGGGCAGCGATGAAGCTGCACGATATCGGCATCCAGATCGTTCGCAACGAAGCGGGCGAGCTGGGCGCGGCGTTCTATGTTGGCGGGGGCATGGGCCGCACGCCGATGATCGCGCCGTGCATCAATCCCTTCGTGCCGCTCGATCAAATGATCACCTATTCGGAGGCGGCCTTGCGCGTTTACAACCGCCACGGCCGCCGCGACAACAAGTACAAGGCGCGGATCAAGATCCTGGTCCACGAGCTGGGCAAGGACGAGTATACCCGCCAGGTCGAAGCCGAATTTCAACACCTTCTCGGCCAGAACATCGAACCCCCGCTGGCCGAGCTGGAGCGGATCAAGGCGCAGTTCGCCGATCCGCCCTTCGAAAAAATAGGGACAGTCCCTACTTTCGAGATTGACCGCAGCGATCCCGACTTCGCTTTGTGGGTCGATAACAACTGCCTGGCCCACAAGCAGAGCGGCTATATCGCCGCGACGATCAGCCTCAAGCCGATCGGCGGCATCCCCGGCGATGCCAGCGGCGAGCAGATCCGGCTGATGGCTGACCTGGCCCGCGACTATTCGTTCGACGAATGCCGAGTCACCCACGCCCAGAACATCGTCCTGCCGCATGTCCGCAAGGACCAGCTCTATGCGCTGTGGCAGCAGCTCGATGCCGCCGGTCTCGGCACGCCCAACCTCGATCTGGTCGGCGATATCATCGCCTGCCCGGGGCTCGACTATTGCAGCCTCGCCAATGCCCGCTCGATCCCGGTCGCGCAGAAGATCGGCCAGCGGCTGGCGGCGAAGCAACAGGAAATCGGTGAGCTCAAGCTCAAGATCTCGGGCTGCATCAACGCCTGCGGGCACCACCATGCCGGCCACATCGGCATCCTCGGCGTCGACAAGAAAGGCACCGAAAACTATCAGTTGCTGCTCGGCGGCTGCGAGGGTGCGGATACGTCGCTGGGCCAGATCACCGGCCCCGGCTTTGACGAAGACGGCATCGTCGATGCGGTCGAAAAGGCCACCCAGTTCTACCTCGCCCAGCGCGGCGAGGGTGAGCGCTTCCTCGACACCTACCGCCGCGTGGGCATGCCCGCGTTCAAGGAGGCGATCTATGGCTGAAGTCCAGTACCGCTTTCGCGATGACGAACCGGTCGCCGATCCCGGCGTCACGGTGGGTGCATTCGGCGAGCAATCGAACGCCAGCGCGGTCCGGCTTGAACCGGGCGACGAAGCGCGCGACCTGATCCCGCATCTGGAACGCATCCGCCTGGTCGAAGTCAACTTCCCGGTCTTCGGCGATGGCCGCGGCTATTCCTCGGCGCGGATCCTGCGCGAGGCCGGGTACACCGGCGAGCTGCGCGCGGTGGGCGAAGTGCTGGTCGATCAGATCGCCTTCATGCGCCGCTGCGGGTTCGATGCCTTCGCGCCCGACGTGCCGCTCGATCCCGCCGACGCCGACAATGCCTTTGGCCGCTACGGCGAAGTCTACCAGCCGACCATCGATGGTCTCGCGCCGATCTGGGCCAAACGGCATGGCTGAACCGGCGCGGCGCATCGACGTGCTTGACACTGGCCCGCGGTTTACCGCGGCCCAGGTCGACGCACTCAATGCGCGCTTTGCCGATGTGCCGACCATCGCCATGCTGCGCGCGGTACTGCGCGAAGGGCTGGCCGGCGATGTCGCCGCCGTCTCCAGCTTCGGCGCGGAAAGTGCGGTGCTGCTGCACCTGATCGCCACGATTGACCGTTCGGTCCCCGTGCTGTTCCTCGATACTGGCAAGCACTTCCCCGAAACCTTGGCCTACCGCGACGAGATCATGGGGCGGCTCGGCATGACCAACCTGGTCAACCTGACCCCAAATGCCGAGGCGCTGGCCGCGCGCGATGGCACCGGCCTGCGCTGGTCCTACGATCCCGACGGCTGCTGCGAAATCCGCAAAGTGGCCCCGCTCGCCGCCGCGCTTGGCCACTTCGACGCCAGCTTCACCGGCCGCAAGGGCTTTCAGAGCCAGACCCGCGCGGGCCTGCCGACTTTCGAGCTGGACCAGACCGACCTGCGCGGGCGCCTCAAGATCAATCCGCTGGCCACCTGGACCAGCGATCAGATCCGCGCCTATTTCGAGGCAACCGGCCTGCCCGCGCATCCCCTGGTCGCACAAGGCTACCCATCGATTGGCTGCTCACCCTGCACCAGCATGGTTGCGCCGGGCGAAGACCCGCGCTCGGGTCGCTGGAAGGGCTGGGACAAGACCGAATGCGGCATCCACCTTGACGCCGCCGAAGATCTGCCGCCGGGGTACGATCCGGCCTTCTAACCCCTTCCTGCAATTCGTTTGCAATTGCCCGCGTTTTCAGGTCACTTCCGATAGGGTCGTTTGACGTTACGGAACACTATGCCTGCGGGGGTGCCGATGTACGCGCTTGATCTGACCCAATCCTATTGTCCAGCACAGACCGACCAGTCGCTGATCGACAGCACTGTAGGCAGCGTCCTGCGCGAAGCCGCCGCGCGAACGCCCGATTCACCGGCGCTGCACGAGGTGGACAGTGATGGGCTGCTCGCCCGCCATTGGACCTATGCCGAGTTGCTGGCGGACAGCGAACGGCTCGCCCACGCCCTCCTGACCCGGTACCAACCCGGCGAACGCGTGGCGGTTTGGGCGCCCAATATTCCCGAATGGGTGATTGCCGAATTTGCCTTTGCGCTGGCCGGGCTGACGCTGGTCACGGTCAATCCCGGCTACCAGCCGCGCGAGCTCAAATATGTGCTCGAACAGTCCCGCGCGGCCGGGCTGCTTCCTGGTCAAGGAGCATCGCGGCAATCCGATGGCCCGGATCGCGGCCGAAGTGACAGCCGATATCCCGGCGATCCGCGAGGTTGTCGATCTGGACGATCACGCCGCGCTGTTCCGCGAAGCCGGGCCGCTTGGTCCGCTTCCGCACGTCCTGCCCCGCGATGAAGTGCAGATCCAGTACACCAGCGGTACCACCGGCTTTCCCAAAGGCGTGGTGCTGCACCACCTGGGAATTACCAACAATGCCCGGCACGGCTTTGCCCGGATGGGGATGCCGGCAGGATCGACCACCCTGGTGATCATGCCGCTGTTTCATACCGGCGGCTGCGGAATGGCGATCCTGGGCGGCGTGCAGTCCGGTTGCCGGATGCTGCTGATGCGTCAGTTTGATCCGCAGAAGTCCAACGCCCTGATCGAGAGTGAAGGCGTGATCGGGATGATGGGCGTGCCGACCATGCTGATCGCCATGCTGGAAGCAGACGCCGCCCAGCCGCGCGATTTCAGCAGCGTCAAGATGGCGGGATCAGGCGGTTCGATGGTCCCGCCTGAACTGATCCGGCGCGTGATGGAGCGGCTGAGCTGCAAGTTCTACACGGTTTACGGCCAGACCGAGACCTCGCCGCTGCTCACGCAAACCCGGCCTGAAGACAGCTTTGATGACCAGTGCCACACCGTCGGCCAGGTCATGCCGCAGACCGAACTGTCGATCCGCGATCCGGCGACCAATGAAGTGGTCCCGGTGGGCACCGTGGGTGAAATCTGCGCCCGCGCCTATAGCCTGATGCTGGGCTACAACGACGATCCCGAAGCCACTGCCAAGACCATCGACGCCGCTGGCTGGCTCCACACCGGCGACCTTGGCACGATGGACAGCCGCGGCTTCGTGCGCGTAACCGGCCGGGTCAAGGAAATGATCATCCGCGGCGGCGAGAACCTGTTTCCGGCCGAGATCGAGAACGTGCTGCTGGAACACCCCGACGTGGCCGAAGTGGCGGTGGTCGGCGTTCCCGACGCAAAGTTTGGCGAGGAAGTCGCAGCCTTCGTGCGCGTGACCGAAGGCGCCGTGCTCGATCCCGGCGTGCTGATCGCCCACTGCCGCGCCAATATCGCCGCGCAGAAGACGCCCCGGCACTGGATCGAAGTCAGCGAATGGCCGCTGACCGGTTCGGGCAAGATCCAGAAATTCGCCTTGCGCGATCAGTGGATTGCCGAACGCGGCTAGAGCCAGTTATTCTGGCGGTACCACTGCGCCGTAGCCTTCAGCCCTTCGCGGGTCGGGATCAGCGGACGCCACAGGGTGCCGGGCGGGCGCTGGCCGTGGCTGACCACCCAGTCGGGGTGCGCCATGTAACCCACGCGGTCGTGGGTCAGCCGGGCCTTGGCCCCGCGCAACCTGCGATCGACGCGCGCCGCGCGTTCCAGGCTCTTGCGGCTGAGGTGGACCACCCAGGGCCGCCGCCCCATCGCCCAGCCGACCGCGCGGGCCAGCTCATAGTGGCTCCAGCCATCCATGCGGCCATCGTCGGGCTCGAAGCTTTCGAACGAGACGCCTTCGCCGCCGGGGACCACCGCGAGCAGCAACCGGGCCAGGTCATCGACATGGATGATCGAGGCGCGGCCTTCCTTGGGCGGGACCGGCATCAGCCCCCAGCGGGCGAGGCGGAACATCTCGAAATAATCCTGATCGCGCGGGCCATAGACCCCCGGCGGGCGAATGATGGTCCAGTTGAGCCCGCTGGCCCGCACCAGCTTTTCGGCGCGGGCCTTGCTGGCGCCATAGGCCGACAGGTCCGGCTCGCGCGCCGAGAGCGAGGAGACGTGGATGAACCGCGAAATGCCCTCGGCCTTGGCCGCCTCGATCACGTTGAGCGTGCCGGTGACATTGCCGCTTTCGAACTGCGCGGCATCGTTGACCACCCCGGCGACATGGATCACCGCTTCGGCTCCGCGCATCAATTCGCGCAGCGCCGCCTTGTTCTCCAGATCGCCGGCGATCCATTCCAGGCCATCGCGTGGCTCCTGCGTGCGGCGCGCCAGGGCGCGGACCTCAGCCCCCTCCTCCACCGCGCGGTCGAGCAGCGCCTGGCCGACAAACCCGGTCGCGCCGGTCACCGCCAGCATCGCGCAAAACCTCTGTCACGAGTCGACCAAAAGCCTCTCCCCTGTGGGGAGGGGTTGGGGTGGGGGTTCCACGCCAGCGTCGTACCCCCACCCCCAGCCCCTCCCCACAGGGGAGGGGGGCAAGTGGTTGTGGCACCGCGCAGATACATCAGATCAGTACCATCTGGTCACGGTGGACCACGGCGCTGCGCGGGGCATAGCCAAGGATTGCGGCATGCTCGGCGTTCTTGCGGCCGAGCAGCGCGGCGCATTCGGCGGCATCGTATTCGGCCAGGCCATGCGCCAGCACCGTGCCGTCCTCGCCGCGCACCGCCACCGCATCGCCGCGCTGGAACTGGCCCTCGACCGCCACGATCCCGGCGGCCAGCAAGCTCGATCCGCGCCCCAGCGCCTTGGCCGCACCGGCATCGACCACCAGCGCCCCTTTCAGCCGCAGCCGCCCGCCCAGCCAGGCCTTGCGCCCGCCATCCTTGCGTTTGGGCAGGAACAAGGTCCCGACCCCCTGCACGGTCGCCCGCGCGATCGGCGCATCGGCCAGGCCAGAGGCAATCGCGAGTGCGATCCCGGCGCGTTCGGCAATTTCAGCCGCCTGGAGCTTGCTGGTCATCCCGCCCGAGCCCATGCCGGAGGAGCTGCCGCCTGTCGCCATGGCGTGGATTTCCGCCGTCACCCCGCGCACTTGCTCCAACCGCTGGGCCCCCGGTTCGGCCGGATTGCGATCGAACAGCCCGTCAACATCGGACAGCAACAGCACCGCATTGGCCTGCGCCGCCTGCGCCACCCGCGCGGCCAGCCGGTCGTTGTCGCCAAAGCGGATTTCCTGCGTGGCGACCGAGTCATTCTCGTTGATCACCGGCACCGCGCCCATATCGAGCAGCCGGGTGAGTGTGGCGGTGGCGTTGAGGTAGCGGCGGCGGTCCTCCAGATCCTCGAGCGTCAGCAGCAGCTGCGCGGCGGTCAGCCCATGCGCACCCAGCAGCTCGGCCCACAGCCCCGACAGCGCGATCTGGCCGACGGCGGCAGCGGCCTGCGCATCGGCCAGACTGCCGCGCCCGCCTTTGTCCAGCCCCAGCTTGCTCGCCCCCAAGGCAATCGCGCCCGAGGAGACCAC
>PNJT01000023.1 GCA_013822005.1 Novosphingobium sp.
AATATCGACATATTCCTGCGCCATTCTTCCTTGCATTGAACCATAATAGACTCCGTCACGATGACCCAGAATGGTCGGGAAGTGCCCTAGAATCTTCCTGACAATGGGCTGAGGCAAATTTCCCCCCTCCCCGGCGGGGAGGGGTTGGGGGTGGGGGCTCGGCGCCAGCGTGGAACCCCCATCCCAACCCTTCCCCAACGGGGAAGGGCTATGCGATTCGAAGCAATGTCATCGTACTCTAGTTGCCCAGCAGCCGCTTCGCCATGGCCCGCACTTCATCGCGCATATCCTCGCGTTCCAGCGCGATCGCCAGCGTCGCCTCGACAAAGCCGGTCTTGCTGCCGCAGTCATAGCGGTTGCCCGCGAAAGTCACCGCGTGGAAGGCCTGCTGGCCGATCATCTGCGCCATGGCATCGGTCAGCTGCACTTCGCCGCCCGCGCCCTTGCCCTGGTTTTCCAGCACCCGCATCACTTCGGGCTGGAGGATGTAACGGCCCGAGATGATCAGGTTGCTGGGCGCGTCCTCGCGCCTGGGCTTTTCGACCAGGCCCTTCACTTCGGTCAGCGCGCCGTCCTGGCGGCCCGGCGCGATCACGCCGTAGCTGGACACTTCCTCTTCGGGCACTTCGAGCACCGAGATCAGGTTGCCGCCCACTTCGTTATAGGCCTCGACCATCTGCTTCATGCAGCCGGTGGAGCCCTGGTTGGCGATCATCAGCTCGTCGGGCAGGAAGATCGCGAAGGGCTCATCCCCCACGATCGCCCGCGCGCACCAGATCGCATGGCCCAGCCCCAGCGGCACCTGCTGGCGCACGGTGACGAGGTTGCCCGGCTGGATCCGGGTGGGTTCCAGCACGTCGAGCGACTTGTCGCGCTCGCTCATCGTCGCTTCAAGCTCGTAGGCGGTATCGAAATGCTCGACGATCGCGGTCTTGCCGCGGCCGGTCACGAAAATCAGCTGCTCGATCCCGGCCTCGCGCGCCTCATCCACCGCATACTGGATCAGCGGGCGGTCGATAATGGGGAGCATTTCCTTGGGGATCGCCTTGGTCGCAGGCAGGAAACGCGTGCCGAGCCCGGCCACGGGAAACACCGCCTTCCTGATGGGCTTTGGGCGGATCGGCTTGAATGGAGCTGAGCTGGTCATGAGCGAGCCTTAACCATGTTCTTGTTGCAACGGGGTTAAAGCGGTTTCGCACGGTGGGCGCAACTGGTGGTTGGGGGGCGGTTGGGCTCGGCTGTTTGGCGAAGGTTGCAGGGGTTCGCGCAAAGGCGCAAAGGACGCAAAGAGGTTGCGCTAGTGGCGAAGCCACTTTGTCTATCGAACGAAGCGTTTTTCCGGACCAATGGCTGCATGAGGAAGGCCTTCGGCCGTGCGCAGTTCCCTTCGCGCTCTTTGCGCCTTTGCGCGAACCAATTTTTCCCCCGCTTGCCGCCCCGAAGTTTCCCGCTAAACGGAACATCATGGACAAGATCATCATCCAAGGCGGCAAGCGCCTTTCCGGCACCATTCCCATCTCCGGCGCAAAGAACGCCGCGCTCACCCTGCTGCCTTGCGCGCTGCTGACCGAAGAGCCGCTGACGCTGCGCAACCTGCCGCGGCTGGCCGATATCGACGGGTTCCAGCACCTGATGAACCAGTTCGGCATTTCGACCGCAATTGCCGGCAGCCGGCCCGAAGACTTCGGCCGGGTAATGACGCTCGAAGCGCCGCGGATCACCAGCTCGGTCGCGCCCTATGAACTGGTCCGCAAGATGCGCGCCTCGATCCTGGTGCTCGGCCCGATGCTGGCCCGGATGGGCGAGGCAACCGTTTCGCTGCCCGGCGGCTGCGCGATCGGCAACCGCCCGATCGACCTGCACCTCAAGGTGCTCGAAGCGATGGGCGCGACGATCGAGCTGGCCGCCGGATACGTCCGCGCGATTGCCCCCGATGGCGGACTGCCGGGCGGGCGCTACAGCTTCCCGGTGGTCTCGGTCGGCGCGACCGAAAATGCGCTGATGACCGCGGTGCTGTGCAACGGCCGCACCGTGCTCCACAACGCCGCGCGCGAACCGGAAATCGTCGATCTGTGCAACTTGCTGGTGGCGATGGGCGCGCAGATTGAAGGGATCGGCAGCAGCGACCTGACGATCCACGGCGTGCCGCGCCTGCACGGCGCGACTTACCGCGTGATGAGCGACCGGATCGAGGCCGGATCCTATGCCTGCGCCGCCGCGATCACCGGGGGCGAGGTGTTCCTCAAGCACGCCGTCGCCGACGAAATGGACGCGACCTTGCAGGCGCTGCGCGACGCCGGGGTCCATGTCGAGCCCAAGTCCGGCGGAATCCAGGTCGCCGGCGACGGCAAGCTCAAGGCCGTCACTCTCGCCACCGCCCCTTACCCCGGCTTTGCCACCGACATGCAAGCCCAGCTGATGGCCATGCTGTGCCTCGCCGAAGGCAGTTCGGTGCTGACCGAAACGATCTTCGAAAACCGCTACATGCACGTCCCCGAACTCAACCGCATGGGCGCGCATATCGAGACCAAGGGGCGCACCGCCGTGGTCCACGGCGTGGGCAAGCTGACCGGTGCCGAAGTGATGGCCACGGATCTCCGCGCCTCGATGAGCCTGGTGATCGCTGGGCTGGCCGCCGAAGGGGAAACGCAGGTCCACCGGCTGTATCACCTCGACCGCGGGTATGAGCGGTTGGAGGAGAAGCTGGCGCTGGTTGGGGCGCAGATTGAGCGGGTTGGGGAGGATTGAGCCTACGCACCACTGCACCAGCCATCCTTTCGCCACACAATCGATCAATCTTGCCCGCCTTAGCGGGAGGCAAAAAATGGCTGAACCACGGTGTGGCGGGTGTCGATGCGGGGCAATCCGGTATGAGATTTCCGGTAAACCTATCGCTGGCGTCGCCTGTCATTGTCGTGACTGCCAGTTTGTAGCTGGCGGCAGTCCCAACTTAACTTGGCTGTTTGCGCATTCAGGCTTTGAATTGTTGCGAGGCAATCCCACTGTCTACCGCGCAACCGCGACAAGTGGTGGGTCCAATTTCTGCTCCATTTGCGGGGTTCATGTCTTCTCTCGGCCTGACAAGAATGACCACCTGATCGCAATCAAAGTTGGAACGCTCGACGATCCTTCTGAATTTCAAGTCGATGCCGATATCTGGATGAAATCAGCACAGCCATGGCACCGCAAGCATAACGGTGCCCAGCAATTTGAGGGGAATCCATAGCGGGAGTTCCCTAGAGTCTGATGACTTTAGGTTGACGCGGCAGTCCCCCCTCCCCGTGGGGGAGGGGTTGGGGGTGGGGGCTCGGCACTGGCGTGGAACCCCCACCCCAACCCCTCCCCAATGGGGAGGGGCTTTGCGATTCTGAGCAATGTCATCATGCTCTATCCCAACATCACGCCGCCACGCTGAGCGTCCGCGCCACAATCCCCGGATCGCGCGCCAGCATGGCCAGCAGCACCCGCGCCGGGCCTTCAGGCTGGCGGCGGCCTTGTTCCCAGTTGCGCAAGGTAGCGATCGAGACGCCGATCTGGCGGGCGAACTTGTCCTGTGTCGCGCCGGTCTGCTTGCGGATCGCGACAATGTCGAGCGCGGGGAAATGATGCACCCTGAGGCCGGGAACCTTCTCACCCCGCGCATAGGCGCGGGCCTCGGCAAGGCTGGCCATCAGGCCTTCGAATTCTTCGTCCTTCATCGCTTGCCTCCAAAATCCTCGATCAGCCACTCCGCCTCGCCAACCAGCCGCTTGAGCTGCGCGCCGGTCAGATTGTCGGCCTCGTTCTTGGCGAAAACCCACAGCAGAACCGCGGGATAGCCGGGCGAGTGTACCAATAGACCAGCCGCGCGCCGCCGCTCTTGCCCCGTCCGGCCAGACGGATGCGCAGCTTGCGCAGGCCATTCGAGCCGACCAACACAACCCCGGCATCGGGCCGCGCGGCCACCACATCGACAACTTGCGAGCGTTCGGCCTCTGACATGATCCGCGCTGCCTTGGCCAGGTATGCCCCGGTTTCCACAACGGCGATCAGGTCACTCATCGGAACGTTATATACGCCATTGGCGTATGTTGGTCAAGGCTGGCTCTCGCTAGCCCATCCGCCGCGCCAACCACGCCACCAGCCAAAGCCTGATTGCGCCTGCCAGTCCCGGCGGGACCGGGGCCTTGATCCGTTCAGCGTCGATCCGGGCGACCAGGGCGTTGATCGGCAGGCCCTCGGCCCCGGCGGCCTGCTTGAGCAGCTCCCAGTAGAGCGGCTCGAGGCTGATCGAGGTCTTGTGCCCGGCGATCTCGACCGAGCGTTTGACCGGAGGGTGGTAGGGGGTGGTCATGGCTGCACCTTAGTGCGCGTTTCCGGTAAACAGCAACACACACTCGTCACCCCGGGCTTGACCCGGGGTCCCGCTTGCTTTCCGGCGCAGCGGGTGGATCGAGCGGGACCCCGGATCAAGTCCGGGGTGACGGTGAAGAGGGGATTGGGATTGTAACCCAACCTACGAATAATTTGGGGTGGCCCGGCCATTCCCCCACCCCTACACCCGCGCCATGTCCACCGGCCATCAGTCCCTGACCGAGAAGGAGAAGCAGACCCTGCGGCTGCTGCTGACCGGCTATGACGCCAAGAGCATGGCCCGGCACCTGGGGCTTTCGGTGCATACGGTCAACGAACGGCTGCGCGATGCGCGGCGCAAGCTGGGGACTTCGTCGAGCCGCGAGGCGGCGCGGCAGTTGCGCGAGCTTGAGGGCGCGGACCCCGAATTGTTGGGGGACAAAGGTTTGGGGGATGCCCCCGCGCCTGCTCCAGCGCAAACGACCCTCCAGCCAGCCCAAGGTGACGGCAACTGGCGCCGCACCGGCTGGATTGTTGGAGGACTTGTCATGACTATCAGTCTCGCCCTGCTGGCCCTGTCGGCGCTGTCCGGACCGAGCCAGGCTCCCGTCGCACCTGTGGCCGCCGCGCCGACAATTTCGCCCACCCCGGCCAGCGAGGCGGCGGCAATCGACGCAGCGCGGCAGTTCCTAGCCAAGCTCGACCGCGATGACTGGGCGGCATGCTGGAAGTCGGCGCATCAGGCATTCAAACTGCACAATACGGTGGAATGGTGGGCCGATGCCTCGAAGAAAGTGCGCGGCGAAGTAGGCACGGCCCAATCGCGCGAGCTGGTGACGGTCAACTTCATCCCGGCCCCGCCGAACGGCTACTGGATCATCGCCTTCAACGCCAATTATAGCAAGAAAGGCAAGTCAGTCGAAACGCTGCAGATGGCCTGGGAAAATGGCAGCTGGAAGATGACAGGCATCACTGTCGAATAGGATCAGGCCGCGCGGATCGCCTTGCTGTCCGTTGGCTGTTCCTGCTCCAGCCCCTCAAGCGCGGGTTGCAGCGCGAACAGGCAGCGGGCCAGCTCTTCAAGGCCGAAAGCCTGCTGAAAGACGATCCCGTGCTCAAGCTGCCTGCGCCAGGCCACATGGCCAAAGCGCAGCGGCAGGCCGAGGGCATCGCAGCGCACGAAGGCACCTTCGGGCAAGCGGCGGTCGGCGGTGAGTTTGGCCCCGCAGCGGGAGATGTCGGCGAGCATGGCCTTGCAATCCGTGCCATCCACCGTCAGCAGCACCGGCAGCTTCAGCCGCAGACGGATCGGGCGGTGGGGGTGCTGGCTGGTTTCGTCGAGGAACGCACCAAGTGCGACCGGGGCGGCGAAGCGGTAGCCGGCCTCGCCGCTTTCGGCTTCGCTGCGCTGCCAGGTCCGCTCAATCGGATAGAGCGCGCCATTGGCCAGCTCGAGGAAGATGCGCGGCTCTTGCGGAACCGCGTGAAAGAACCGCAGCCCCACTCCGCCGCGCGAGACATCGCGCACCAGGCAGACATATTCGCCGCTCTGGCAGATCACTTTGGCGGTGCGCAGCATCAGCGTCTGGCGCGAATCGCGGCGCTGGTCGGATGCGGGTCTGGCGCTCATGGCGGGCCTCGGCTCGGGTTTATGACTAACCGAACTTAGCCGGGTGTGGTTAACGGAGCGATAAGGTGCGGTTGAGTGCCGCTTTTTCACCTCCCCCTTGATGGGGGAGGGATACCGGAGCTTGCGAACTAGTTCGCTAGCGCAGGTTGGGTGGGGGTGAGGGTGCGGCCTGGTGCAGCGCCAGTCGGCCAGATCACCCCCATCCAGCTGCGACTAGGCAGCAAGCCGCCAAGTCTTCGCATCCTTCCCCCATCAAAGGGGGAAGAAGGGCGTTTGGCCCCCTCAATACATATGCTGCCCGCCGTTGATGCTCATGGTTGAGCCGGTCATGAAGCCGCCGTTGTCGCTGGTCAGGAAAGCCACCCCGCGGGCGATTTCCTCGGCCATGCCGAGCCGGCCGACCGGGATCTTGGCGACGATCTTTTCGAGCACCGGGGCAGGCACCGCCGCGACCATATCGGTATCAATATAGCCGGGCGCGATGGCGTTGACGGTGACGCCGTACTTGGCACCTTCCTGGGCCAGCGCCTTGGTGAAGCCGTGGATCCCGCTCTTGGCGGCGGCATAGTTGACCTGGCCGTATTGCCCGGCCTGGCCGTTGATCGAACCGATGTTGACGATCCGGCCCCAACCGCGCTCGCGCATGCCGGGGAACGTCGCCTTGGCCATGTTGAAGCAACCACCCAGGTTGATCCGCATCACCTCGTTCCAGTCATCGAAGCTCATCTTGTGGAGCACGCCGTCGCGGGTGACGCCGGCGTTGTTGATGACGATGTCGATCGGCCCATACTCGGCAGCGATGTCGTTGCAGTTGTGGATGCAGGCTTCGTGATCGCCGACGTCCCAGCGGATCGAGGGGATGCCGGTGGCCGCGGTGAAGGCCTTGGCCTTTTCCTCGTTGCCGCCGTAGTTGGCGATCACCGTGTGGCCTTGCTTCTCCAAGCGTTTGCAGATCGCCTCCCCAATCCCGCGAGTGCCGCCGGTTACGATCGCTACGCGTGCCATGTGCCGATTCCTTCCCAAGAACTGCCGTTACGGCATGCTTACCCGGCACGCGCGGCAGTGCAAGACTGCCGCATACGTAAACCGGCGAAGGGAATGCAATTAGCTGGCGAGTTTCAATCCGGCGGGCGCCGCTTCGGCCGCCTTGGGCTGATCGAGCCAGATCCCGCGCGTGTCATAGACCAGATGGCGGGCCCGTTCGGCCACCGGAACGGCCTTGAACTGGTCATGGTCGACCAGCACGATCAGGATCCCGGTGCTTTCCAGCGCGGAGTCTATATCGATCAGCTGGGCTGAGGTCCCGGCGAATTCCTTGGGCAGTTCGCTGGCATAGGGTTCGACTACCTTGATCCGGCTGCAGAACTTGCGCGCGAGCGTCACCGCGACAAGGCGGGCCGGGCTTTCGCGGAAGTCGTCGATATTGGCCTTGAAAGCCAGGCCCAGGCAGGCAACCTGCTTGCCGGGATGGGCCGCGATCAACCTTTCGGCCTGGGCGATCACGTGGTGGATCTTGCCGTCGTTGACGCCGCGCGCAGTGCGGATCAGCGGGGTCTGCTCGGGCGCGCCGTGGACGATGAACCACGGATCGACCGCGATGCAGTGCCCGCCCACGCCCGGTCCCGGGGTGAGGATATTAACGCGCGGGTGGCGGTTGGCGAGGCGGATCACTTCCCAGACATCGAGGCCCATCGTGTCGGCAACGATGCTCAGCTCGTTGGCGAAAGCGATGTTGACGTCGCGGTAGGCGTTTTCGACCAGCTTGGTCATTTCGGCGCTGCGGCTGTCGGTGACAACGCATTCGCCGCGCACGAACAGCTTGTAGAAGGTCAGCGCCTTGCGCGCACAGCGCGGGGTGATCCCGCCGATCGAGCGATCGTTGCCCGCCAGCTCTTCCAGGATCTTGCCGGGCAGCACGCGCTCCGGGCAATAGGCGATCGAGAGGTCGGGAGTCTCGCTGGTCAGGCCGGGGCACTTCAGGTCCGGACGCAAGCGCGCGATCAGGTCGCGCAGCTGTTCGGTGGTGCCCACCGGCGAAGTCGATTCAAGGATCAACGTATCGCCGGCCTTGAGCACTCTGGCGACGGCCTCACCGGCGGCGAGGACGTAGGAAATGTCGGGCGCGTGGTTCTTGTCGAAGGGCGTCGGCACCGCGATCACGAAGACGTCGGCGGGGGCCATTTCGGTCGAGGCCTTGAGCAGGCCGCGCGCCACCACGCCGTGGACCAGACCGTCCAGATCGACTTCCTCGATGTGGATTTCGCCGCGGTTGATCGTGTCGACCACATGGCTCGAGACGTCGATTCCCAGCACCTGGCAGCCTGAACGGGCGACAATGGCCGCGGTCGGCAGCCCGATGTAACCCAGTCCAACTACGCAAACGGCTGGTTTAACGTCCGATTTCATTCCCAAGTCGCTCCACGATACGGCGCGCGGTCTGCCCGTCCCCGAACGGGTTGTGGGCGCGCGCCATGGCCTCGTAAGCGGCCTTATCGTCGAGCAAGGTGAAAATTTCGGTAACGATATTCGCGGTTTCGGTGCCGACCAGTTTCGCGGTTCCCGCGGTTACGCCTTCGGGCCGTTCGGTGGTTTCGCGCATCACCAGCACCGGTTTGCCCAGCGCGGGCGCCTCTTCCTGCACCCCGCCGCTGTCGGTCAGCATGATTTCGGCAATCGAGAGCAGGCGGGCGAAGTGCGGATAGTCGAGCGGTTCGATCATCGCGACATTGTCCAGCCCGGCCAGCGCGGAATTCATCACCGCGCGGACATTGGGGTTGAGGTGGACTGGGAAAATCACCGCCACGTCCGGGCGCGCGGCGATCTGGCGGATCGCCTCGGCGATGTTTTCCATGCCGCCACCGAAGTTTTCGCGGCGGTGGGTGGTGACGCCAATGATCCGCTTGCCCGCGAACTTGCCCTCCAGTTGGGCCAGCCCGGCGGCGAGCGCAGGATCGGCCTCGATCCGCGCGGTGACCCAGTGCAATGCGTCGATCACCGTATTGCCGGTGACCAGAACTCGCGCCGGATCGACCTGTTCCGCAATCAGCGCCCCGGCCGCAACTTCGGTCGGTGCAAAATGCAGGCTGGCGATCTGGCCGATGATCTTGCGGTTCACCTCTTCAGGCCAGGGGTGATAGATATTGCCGCTGCGCAGGCCCGCCTCGACATGATCGACCGGGATCTTGCGGTAATAGGCCGCCAAGGCCCCCGCCATCGCGGTCGCGGTATCACCCTGAACGATCACCCGCGCGGGGCTCACCTCGTCCATCACCCGGCCCAGTTCGGTCAGCAGGGCAGCGGTCAGCCCGTCGAGCGTTTGGTCGGGCTTCATCAGGTCAAGGTCGTGGTCGGGCACGATCCCGGCGATCTCCAGCACCTGGTCGAGCATCTGCCGGTGCTGCGCCGATACGCAGACCACCGGCGTGAAACGCGGGTCGGCCTCAAGCGCGGCGACCACGGGGAACAGTTTGATCGCTTCGGGACGGGTCCCGAACACGACGAGAATCTTGGCAGGTGCAGTCATGCGATTTCCCCTAACGCCTGAGTGTTAACCATGAAATAAGAGCCTGTCGTCTAAGCCGTCCCCCAATCCCGTTCGTGGTGAGGAGGGACTGAGCTTGTCGAAGGCCCGTCTCGAACCACCGCGGGCGAAGGCGGTCCTTCGAGACGCGTCTTCGCTGCGCTCAGCCGCTCCTCAGGACGAACGGAATTTTGGAAAGTCGAAGAATGCGAGTGCTTGTAACCGGCGCGGCCGGGTTCATCGGATATGCCCTTTCCCGTGCGCTGCTGGCGCGCGGCGATGTCGTGGTGGGGGTCGATAACCTCAACGATTACTACCAGGTTTCGCTCAAGCGTGACCGGCTGGCGGCGCTGGCCGAGGCGGGGGGCAACCGCTTCACTTTCCACGAACTCGACTTTTCGGACATGGCCGCGCTGACTGCGGCGCTGGAAGGCCAGCCGATCGACCGGATCGCGCATCTCGGCGCGCAGGCCGGGGTGCGCTACAGCCTTGAGAACCCGCAGGCCTATGTGCAGTCCAACCTGGCGGGGCATGTCAACCTGCTCGAACTGGCGCGGCACCGCGCGGTCGAGCACATGGTCTATGCCAGCTCCAGCTCGGTCTATGGCGGCAACACCAAGCTGCCCTTCGCGGTCGAGGACCGCACCGACCACCCGGTCTCGCTCTACGCCGCAACCAAGCGCGCGGATGAACTGATGAGCGAGACTTACGCGCACCTGTTCCAGCTGCCGCTGACCGGGCTGCGCTTCTTCACCGTCTATGGCCCCTGGGGCCGGCCCGACATGATGCTGTGGAACTTCACCCGCCGGATCCTGGCGGGCGAGCCGATCCCGGTGTTCAACCACGGCGACATGTACCGCGACTTTACCTACATCGACGATATCGTTGCCGGCGTGGTGGCCTGCCTCGATCACGCGCCCGCCGATGACGGCGCGGCAAAGGCCGGGGGCAGCATCAAGCCGCACGCGCTCTACAACATCGGCAACAGCCAGTGCGAAGCGCTGATGAAAGTGATCGGCCTGCTCGAGGAAGCCTGCGGCAAGAAGGCCGAAATGCAGATGCTGCCGATGCAGCCGGGCGACGTTTACAAGACCTACGCCGATATCAGCGCGATCCAGCGCGACTTGGGTTATGCCCCGACGACGAGCATCGATGTGGGGGTTCCTGCCTTTGTCCATTGGTATCGGGAATACCACGGGATCTGATAGTCGAGCCGCACCTTGGCCAAGTAACTGTACAGAAACAGTTCTCAAAATTTGCTTGACGCTCTGCTAGAATTGATGGCCTGTGCACAGGAGGTCGCAGTCTCGTCAATCCAATGTTGGAGAGCAGATCATGGACGCTTCGATTCCCCCTGAGGCCGCAAAACTACTCGATCTGATTGGAGATACCGAGGCCCCACGTGGTTACGATACTCTCTATAATAACAAGCAGAATGTCTGGCTGCAAAAGCTTACCACGATGACTGTCGCGGAAGTCATCAAGGCTGGTCCGATCTGGTCGGGGAGGTTTGGATCGTCTGCCGCAGGTCGATATCAGTTCATGACCGCCACATTGAAGGGCCTGCTGGTACCAGAGCGACTGACCGGCAATGAATTGTTCGATCCCGATTTGCAGGACCGGCTTGGCTTCGCGCTGCTCGATCGGCGCGGGTATGAAAGCTTCGCCACTGGCAAGATGTCTGTGGTGGCTTTCGGTTTGGGTCTCGCTCAGGAATGGGCGTCATTTCCCGTTCTGGCGGACTGCAAAGGGGCACACCGGATGGTCGTCCGGGGAGAGACCTACTATGCAGGCGATCACCTCAACAAAGCACTGATCACTCCCGAAACGGTGGAGGCCATTCTCGAGGCGCACCCGACACCGCAGGTGATGGATGCGGTGGCCCAAAGCGGACAGGCAGTCTGATCTTCGAACGCCTTTCTCCAAACGAGAGGGGAAAATTGCGGATGTCTGCTTGCTTCGCAGCAGCGCTTGCTCAATCACCCACCCATGGCGATTCTCTCAGACAAATGGATCCGTAACGAAGCCCGCCATTCGGGCATGATCGAACCCTTCGTGGAGCGGCAGCAGCGCGATGGGTGCATTTCCTACGGCCTCTCGAGCTATGGCTATGACGCGCGGGTGGCGGACGAGTTCAAGGTGTTCACCAACGTCCATTCGGCGGTGGTGGACCCCAAGAATTTCTCCGAAAACAGCTTTGTCGACATGAAGACCGACTGCTGCATCATCCCGCCCAACTCGTTCGCACTGGCCCGCACGGTCGAATATTTCCGCATTCCCCGCGATGTGCTGGTGATTTGCCTGGGCAAGAGCACTTATGCCCGCTGCGGGATCATCGTGAACGTCACCCCGCTCGAGCCCGAGTGGGAAGGCCATGTGACGCTGGAATTTTCCAACACCACCCCGCTGCCGGCCAAGATCTATGCGGGCGAAGGTGCCTGCCAGTTCCTGTTCCTGAGAGGGAACGAGCCGTGCGAAGTTTCCTATGGCGACCGCGCGGGCAAATACATGGGCCAGCGCGGGGTGACGCTGCCGAAGTTGTGAGTCAATGACCCCAACCCAGACGGGTCCACCCTGCCCCGTCCATGCTGAGCTTGTCGAAGCACTGTCTTTTTCTTCGTGCCTCACGCAAAACCGCCGAAGTGAAGGACGATCCTTCGACAAGCTCAGGACAGACGGGTTTGGTTGGGACCAGCAGTAGCTAGCCGGAAAGGGAGCTCGCCATGGAAACGCCGTTGTTCGACCAGTGGCGTTCGCGCTCGCCGCATTATGATGAGAGCCACGAGGCGGTCTGCGAGACGGTGCGCCGGTTCGTTGCACGGGAAATCACGCCCAACGTCGATCAGTGGGAAGCGGCCGGCGAATTGCCGCGCGATCTGCACCGCAAGGCGGCCGAAGCGGGCATTCTCGGCCTCAACTACCCCGAGGAGTTCGGCGGGACCGGCAAGGCCTTCACGCTGTTCCATTCGCTGGTCCAGACCGAGGAACTGGCCCGACCCGGCGCAGGCGGGGTCTGTGCCTCGCTGATGACCCACGGGATCGGCCTGCCGCCGGTCCTCGCCATGGGCAGCCCCGAGATGCAGCGCCGGATCGCGCCCGCGGTGCTGGCGGGCGAGAAGCTGATCTGCCTCGGGATCACCGAGCCTGGCGGCGGTTCCGACGTGGCGCGGCTGCGCACCAGGGCGGAGCGCAAGGGCGCGGGCTACGTGGTCAATGGCGAGAAGACCTACATCACTACCGGCATGCGCGCCGATTACATCACGCTGGCGGTGCGCACCGGCGGGCCGGGCTTCGGGGGGATCTCATTGCTGCTGGTCGAGCTCGACCGTCCCGGCGTATCGCGCACTGCACTCGCCAAGATGGGCTGGCATGCCAGCGATACCGCCACGATCCATTTCGACAATGTCGAGGTTCCGGTCGAAAACCTGATCGGGCCGGAGAACGGCGGCTTCGCCGGGATCATGCGCAATTTCAACGGCGAGCGGCTGGGGATGAGCCAGCAGGCCGTCGCCTTCGCGCGGATCTGTTACGAGGATGCGCTCGACTGGGCGCGGCAGCGCGAGACTTTTGGCAAGCCGCTGATTACCAACCAGGTGATCCGCCACAAGCTGGCCGACATGTTGCGCCGGATCCTGGCCAGCCAGGCCTGGATCGACCACTGCGCCTGGTGCGTGCTTAACGACAAGGCCTTTCCCGGTGATTTCGCGCTGCTCAAGGTTCAGGCGACCCAGACCATGGAATTCTGCGCGCGCGAGGCCTGCCAGATCCTGGGCGGGGCCAGCTTTGTGCGCGGCAGCCGGGTCGAGCGGATCTACCGCGAGGTCCGGGTGATGGCGATCGGCGGGGGCAGCGAGGAGATCATGTTCGATCTGGCCAGTCGGCAATACCGGTTCTGACAAATCGGTCAGAATAGGTTCGACTTTGCCACTGGAATGTGCAGTCTCCGTCCGGCCCGGATTCGGGCATCTGGAGAGAGAACATGACCGCCAAGGCCGACCGCCCCTATGATATCGTCGTTTATGGCGCGACCGGGTACACCGGACGCCTCGTCGCCGAATACCTCGCGCACCATTACCAGGGCAAAGGCCCCAAGTGGGCAATGGCCGGGCGCAGCGCGGACAAGCTGGCCGAAGTGCGCGACCTGATCGGTGCGCCGGCCGATACCCCGCTGGTGGTGGCCAATTCCGACGATCCAGCGAGCATGAAGGCTCTGGCCGAAAGCGCGCGGGTGATCGTCACCACGGTCGGGCCCTACCAGCTCTACGGCGAGCCGCTGCTCAAGGCCTGCGTCGATGCGGGGACCGACTATGCCGACCTGTGCGGCGAACCGGCCTGGATGCGCCAGATGGTCGACAAGTATCACGAGGCCGCCAAGGCATCGGGCGCGCGAATCGCGTTCTCATCGGGCTTCGATTCGATCCCGTTCGATCTGGGCGTGCTGATGCTCCAGAAGGAAGCGGTCTCGCGTCACGGCAGCCCCGCGCCGCGGGTCAAGGGCCGGGTCAGGGGCATGCAGGGCACCTTCTCGGGCGGGACGGCGGCCAGCCTGACCGAGACGATGAAAGCGGTGGCCCGGGATCCCTCGCTGATCAAGGTGCTGCAAAGCCCGTTCGGACTGACCCCCGGCTTCGAGGGCCCCAGCCAGCCGATGGGGCTGATGCCCGAATACGACGAACGGATCGGCAAATGGGCCGCGCCGTTCATCATGGCGACGATCAACACCAAGAACGTCCACCGCACCAATTTCCTCTTGGGCCATCCCTATGGCGCCGATTTCAAATACGACGAGATGATGCTGACCAGCGCGGGCGAGCTGGGCGAAAAGGCCGCCCATGCGGTCGGCGAAATGCTCAAGAACCCGTTCGGGGCCAAACCGCCCAAGCCGGGCGAAGGCCCCACCAAGGAAGAGCGCGACAACGGCTTTTACGACGTGCTGTTCCTGGGCGAATGGCCCGACGGGCAGACGATCCGTTACGGCGTCAAGGGCCGCTACGATCCGGGCTATGGCTCGACCAGCCGGATGATCGCCGAAACCGGGATCGCGCTGCTTTCCTGCAAGGCCGCAGGCGGGGTCGCCACTCCCGGTGCGCTGCTGGGCGAAGCGCTGGTCGAGCGGCTGCGCGAACATGCCGAGATCAGCTTCGCGGTCGAGGACTGATTGGTGAGCGCCAATGCCGAAACGGTCCGCCAGTTCATTGCGGCCTGGTCAAGGCTCGATGTCGAGGAGCTGCTGGGCTATTTCGCGCCGGAGGGAACCTATCACAACATGCCGATCGCCCCGGTCAGCGGGCACCAGGCACTGCGCCCGTTCATTGCCGGGTTCATTTCCGGCTGGGCCGAAACCAGCTGGGAAGTGCTGCACCTGGTCGAGCACGGTGACGTGGTGATCGCCGAACGGGTCGATCGCACGGTTACCAGGGACGGCAAGCAGGTCGATCTGCCGTGCTGCGGGGTGTTCGAGATGGAGCAGGGCAAGATCAAGGTCTGGCGCGACTATTTCGACATGGGCAGCTATATGAAATCACTGGCCGGCTAACCTCATGGCACTCACCCTGCCCGCCTTGCCGGGCGAATTTCGCGATGGCTGGAAGATCATCGTCGGCTGTTCGGTCGGCATCGCCTCCGGCGTGGCGCTGCTCTACCTCAGTTTCTCGATCTTCGTTGTTCCGCTGACCCGCGACTTGCAGGTCAGCCGGGGTGACTTGGGAGTCGTCCAGGCGCTGATCATCACCGCCGCCTTCGGATCGCCGCTGATCGGCTGGCTGACCGACATGTTCGGGGTGCGGCGGGTCTATATCGCCTCGGCGCTGAGTGTTGCACTCGCGCACCTGGCCGCCGCGCTGTTCGCCTCGAACCTGGTGCATATGGGTCTGACCATCGCCTTTGTCGGGCTGGTCGGGGCGGGAACCGGCTCGGTTGTGCTCAGCCGTCCGATCAATGCCCATTTCAAGCAGCGGCGCGGAACCGCGCTGGGGCTCATGGCGGTGGGGATCTCAGTGCTGGCGATCATGGCGCCGCCGCTGATCAACTGGGTGCTGGAGAACTGGGGCTGGCGCGGGGCATTCGCCGGGATGGCGCTGGTATCGGTCTTTGTCGGCATTCCGATGATCCTCTGGCTGGTTCCCGATGGCGGCCGCGCGGGCAGCGGGCAGGGCGCGAAGAAAGACCAGCCTGGCAACTGGCGCTTCCTGAGGACCCGCGATTTCTGGCTGCTGACCATGGCGCTGATCACGATGAGCCTGGCCACCGCCGGGGCTGGCAGCCAGCTGGTGCCGATGGTGATGGACGGCGGGCTGAACGCTGCCACCGGCGCGCTGGCCTTGTCGTTCTTTTCCGCCGGGACCTTTATCGGCCGGCTGGGCGGAGGCTGGCTGCTCGACCGGATCGATCCGCGGCTGGCCGCTTTCCTGCTGACCTTGCTCCCCGCGCTGGGCTTCGTTGTCTTGCTGACCACGGCGGGGATGACCTGGGCGATCATGCTGGCGGTGCTGATCATCGGTATCCAGCAAGGTGCCGAGATTGACATCTTCGCCTACTTCGTCGGGTGCCGGTTTGAACTGGCGCACTACAGCGCGATCTACGGGATGATGGTTGGGCTGGGCTGGATCGGCAATGTCGCCACGGCGGGCGCAGTCAGCCAGATGTCGCCGATGATCCAGGATGAGGGCTTGAGCGCGGGAACCGCGGCCCTGGCGGTTTCGATCTATGCCATGGGCCAGTTTGTGGGCAAGCTGGGCGGCGGCTGGCTGCTCGATCACTTCGAGCCGCGGCGGATCTCAAGCCTGATGATCCTGGTGCCAACCACCGGCTTTGCCATCCTGTTTGCCGGGGATGGCATGCTCATTCCCGTCCTTGTGGCCGTGGGCATGATCGGTCTGCTGCACGGCGCGGACATCGATATCTTTGCCTACTTTTCCGCACGGCGCTTTGGCATCGAACGCTATGGCGCGGCGTTCGGGGCCTTGCACGGGATCGGCTGGATCGGCACGGTCGGCGGGATCCTGGCCTTCGGTTCGAGCTTCGACCAGTTCGGCAGCTATGCCCCGGTCCAGGGCCTGTCGCTGATCCTGCTGGCGATCGGCGCGCTGATGTTCCTGCCGGTGCGGCTGCCGCCGCTGGAGGCAAGGGAATAGCCTGGACCCGCTTGCCAGACGCGCCAGCCTGCGCCAGTCTGCGTTGCAATGAGCAACGCATCGATCTGGTGGGGCGGGACCCGCCCGCCGCTTGAACCGATGACCGCGCTGGGCGAAAATGCCTTGCCCGGGCATCTCGGCATCGAATTCGTCGATTGCGGCGACGACTGGATCCGCGCGCGGATGCCGGTCGATCACCGCACCCAGCAACCCTTCCAGCGGCTGCACGGCGGAGCTTCGGTGGCGCTCGCGGAAACGATCGGCTCGGTCGCGGCGAGTTACTGCGTCGATCGCAGCAAGTTCGTCGGCGTCGGGATGGAAATCAACGCCAACCACATCCGCCCGGCCTACAGCGGCTGGGTCTATGCCACCGCCCGGCCCGAAGCCTTGGGCCGGACCACCCAGGTCTGGACCATCCGGATCGAGGATGAGGCGGGCAAGCTGGTCTGCATTTCGCGCTTTACCGTCGCGGTGATCCCGCTGGAGCTCAAGTGAAGTCGGTCGCGGTCATCGGCGCGGGCGATTTCATCGGCGCGGCGATCGTGCGCAGGTTTGCGGCCGAGGGTTTCGCGGTCCACGCCGGACGCCGCAATGGTGACAAGCTGGCGACATTGCTGGGCGGCGCGGTAACCGGGCGCAGTCTCGATGCCCGGCAAAGCGAGGATGTCGCGGCGTTCCTCGATGAAGCCGAAGCGCAGGCCCCGCTGGCATTGGTGGTGTTCAACGTCGGAGCAAACGTCCAGTTCCCGCTGGCCGAAACCACCGACCGGCTCTTTCGCAAGGTCTGGGAAATGGCTTGCTTTGCTGGGTTTGCCGCCATGCGCGAAGGCGCGCGGATCATGGCCCCGCGCGGGGAAGGCAAGATCTTTGTCACCGGCGCCACGGCCGGGCTGCGCGGCAATCCGGGCTATACCGCTTTTGCCGCTGCCAAGGCCGGGCTGCGGCTGATGGCCGAGAGCGCCGCGCGCGAATTGTGGCCGCAGGGGATCCATGTCGCCCACCTGGTGATCGACGCCGGGGTCGATACCGCATGGGTCCGCGCACGGGTAACCGAGCGGATCGGGGCCGAGGCGCTGGCCATGCAGCCCGACTTGCTGATGCCGCCCGAGGCCGTGGCCGAAGCCTATTGGGCGCTTTACAACCAGCCCAGGAGCGCCTGGACTTTCGAGCAGGTGATCCGGCCCTATGGGGAGAAATGGTGATGCCGGTCGAGATCGAATTCCTCTATGACTTCGGGGGGCCAAACTCGTGGTTCGTCCACCGCGCGATCCCCGCGATCGAGGCTGCGGGCAAGGTCAAGTTCCGCTATGTCCCGGTGCTGCTGGGCGGAATTTTCAAGGCCACCGGCAACCAGCCGCCGCTGATGAGCTATGGCCATGTCACCTCCAAGGTGGCTTACGACCGGCTGGAGATGGAACGATTCATGGCCCGGCACCATATCACCGGGTTCCAGTTCAATCCGCATTTCCCGGTCAACACCTTGCTGGCGATGCGCGGCGCGGTGGCGGCCGAACGGCTGGGTTGCGGTCCGGCTTACCGCGAGGCGATCTACACCGCGCTGTGGCAGGACGGCCTCAAGCTCGACGATCCGGCGGTCTGGGCCGAGGTGCTGGCCGAGGCCGGGCTGGATGCGGCCGCGCTGGGTGCTGCGGTGGAAGACCCCGAGGTCAAGGCCGCTTTGGTCGCCAGCACCGAAAGCGCCGTCGCGCGCGGGGCCTTTGGCGTGCCGACCTTTTTCCTCGGCAATGAAATGTGGTTCGGCAAAGACCGCCTGCGCGATTGTGTCGAGGCAGCTGGCGACTGACACCCCCACCCCGTTCGTGTCGAGCGAAGTCGAGGGACCGCCGCGCACGCAACCCCTCGACTGCGCTCGGGGCGAACGGGGGGACACTTGTCATTGCCTGAGAGTCGATGCATCGTGCCGTTTAACCGCGCGATTGAATTTGCCCGCCGACCAGGAGCACCCCGATGAACGACTTCCCCCTGCCCCATAACTCGTGCGACCTGACCGGCCGCGTGGCGCTGGTCACCGGCGCGTCCTCTGGTCTGGGCGCGCGCTTTGCCGAGGTCCTGGCCAGCCAGGGCGCAGCGGTGGTGCTGGCCGCGCGGCGGCTCGGTCGGCTGGAGGCGTTGGCCGACAAGATCACAGCAGCAGGCGGCAAGGCGCTGGCGGTGCAGATGGACGCGACCGATGCCGACAGCGTGATCGCTGCCGTGGCAGCCGGTGAAGCGGCGTTCGGCACGGTCGATATCCTGGTCAACAACGCCGGGATGCCCGACGCCCAGCGCGCCCACAAGATGAGCATCGAGCTGATCGACCAGGTGCTTGGCGTCAACTTGCGGGGTCCGTGGATCCTCGCCTGCGAAGTTGCGCGGCGGCTGATCGCGGCGGGCAAGCCCGGGCGGATCGTCAACATCAGCTCGGTCGCGCACTTCCGCTATGATGGCGGCGGCGCGGCGCTCTATGCCGTGACCAAGACCGCGATCGCCCGGATGACCGAGGCGCTCAGCGTCGAATGGGCGCATTACAACATCAACGTCAACGCGATCGCGCCGGGGATGTTCGTCTCCGAAATGACCGACGGAATGTTCGCGCGGATGGGCGGCGATCCCGCGCCGCACCTGCCGCGCAAGCGCGTGCCGGTGCCCGAACAGATGGATTCGACGCTGCTCTACCTCGTCGCCCCGGCCAGCGAATGCGTGACCGGCGCAACGATCCGGATCGACGACGGGCAGAGCGCGCGGGTCCGGCTGTGAGCGCAATCGAGCCTCAGTCCGGGCGGCGAGGTCAGGTTTTTGGGTTCACGCAGAGGGCGCAGAGGAAGAGAAGAGGCGCAAAGAGGTTGCGCGCTCGGCGAAGCCGCTTTTCATTCAGACGGCTCCGCCAAACGCATTCTCAAGATGGAAAGCGGCTTCGCCGCTGGCGCTACACCTCTGCGTCTCCACTTTCTGCTTTGCAATCTCTGCGTGAACCATTCGGATGCTGCGTCCTGACCCAATAAAATACTAGAGCACCTTGGTATCAGTCAGGATGTGGCGCTTGCGGCCTTTGATCTTCTTGCCCGCATCATCGCCGCGCGGCCCGCCGCTTTCCGTGGTTTTCACGCTCTGGCTGGCGATCACCCCGGCGCTGGGCGATGCCTCGCGGCCTGCCGCTTCGCGCCCGATCATGAGCAGGGCATGGTTCAACGACAGCCACAGCCTGTTGTCCCGCCACAGGTAGAACCAGCGCCGCACCGTCGAGACCGGCGGGAAGCACGGCGGCAGCATCCGCTATGGCAG
>PNJT01000024.1 GCA_013822005.1 Novosphingobium sp.
GCGACATAGGCCTCGATCCGCCGCAATTCATCCGGATCGGAGACACTTGCCGTGCGGACAGTCAGGGTTGAAGGGCGAAACGGGGCATTCACGCCGCCAGCTCCACCGCGCGCCGGGCTTCGCGGTGCGCCAAAAGGTCCATCCGGCCCCAGGCGAATTCGCCGACCAGTTGCTCCAGCTTTTCGGCCATGACCGAAAGGTTGGTATAGTGCCGCACCCGCGAGCGCATCGAGGCATTGGGGACGCGCGGCTGGTTGGGATCGATTTCCCAGGGGTGGAAATAGAACACCGCCGGACGCTGGTCCTTGGCGTTGACCTGGCGGATCGCCCAGCGCGAAAAGCCATAGGGCAGGACGCGGAAAAAGCCCCCGCCACCGGCGGCCAGACGGCGTCCGGCAAAGTGGGCGGTGGTCACCGGGATTTCGACCAGGTCGCTCCACGGCAAAGGCTTGAAGGCAAAGCGCGGAGCGTCGCGCCAGCCGTAGTGATCGTGGACAATCGGCGCGACCGAGGAGCTGTATTCAAAGCCCTGCTCGTGCAGCGCCATATAGGCCCAGGGGGTGCGCTGATCGATCGAGAAGCTGGGCGCCCGGTAGCCGGTGATCCGCACACCTGAGGCGTCTTCCAGCACCTTGCGGCTGCGCTCAAGATCGGCGGCGAAGCGCGCCTTGTCGAACCGGAACACGCGTTCGTGATCCCAGCCGTGGCTGGCCAGCTCGTGCCCGGCATCGACGATCCGGCGCATCAGCGGTCCGTGGCGTTCGGCCACCCAGCCCAGCGTAAAGAAGGTTGCCTTGACGTCGGCACGGGCGAACATGTCGAGGATCGCCAGGCAATTGTCTTCGACCCGGCTGCCGAGCGAATCCCACCTCGCCCGGTCGATCACGCCTTCGAACGCGCCGACCTGGAACCAGTCTTCGACATCGACCGAAAGGCCGTTGACGATCTGCTCGGACATCGTCCTCCTAAGCCTCCTTGCCTCAGGCCACGGCGCGGCTGGCGTCGTCGGCCTCGATCCACTCGATCAGCATCGTCAGCGTATGACGGATCGTGCGTTCCTGCTCGAGCATCTTGGTTTCGAAGGCCGAGAGCTTGGCTTCGATCGCCGCCAGCGCGGCGGCCTGGCCCGGATCGGCAACCGCAACAGGCGCGGCTTCCTGCTCGTTGGCCAGCTCGATAACCGCCTGTTGCAGCTCGGCAATCTGGGCATCGCGTTCAGCCAGCATGGCCTGGAGCTGCGCCAGAGCGACCGCATCGACCGGCACCGGTGCGGCAACCGGCGCTGCGACAGGCGCGGGCTTGCTTGGCTTGTTCAGCTGCATCGTGCCATCAAGCTCAAGCTCTTCGAGCACCTGGCTGAGCATCGCCCCATCGATCCGGCTGCGCTGATCGACCGCGCCCAGCATCATCAGCCGGTTGCAGATCTGGTTGATCCGGCGCGGCACCCCGCCCGAGGCTTCGTAAAGCTCGGTATAGACGCGCTGGTCGAACTTGGGATTGCCAGTCCAGCCCACGCATTTCAGGCGATGTTCGATGTAGGGCTGGATTTCGCCCGGTTCCATCGCCTCAAGGTGGTGCGCCGCGATCACGCGCTGGCGCAGCTGTTCAAGCTGTGGGTGATCCTGAATCGTGTCGCGGAATTCCGGCTGGCCCAGCAGCAAGGTCTGGAGCAGCGGATGCGCGCCGAGCTGGAAGTTGGAAAGCATGCGCAGTTCTTCGAGGGCCTCGAGCGCAAGGTTCTGGCTTTCATCGACCACCAGCAGACAGCGGCGGCCCGCGCGGGCCTCGTCGTGCAGGAAGGCCTCGATCGCGCCCAGCGCGCTGGCCTTGTCATGGCCATCGACGATCAGCCCGAAAGCTTGCGCGACGACGTGAACCAGTTCCTCGCCGTCGAGCTTGCTGGTGACGATCTGCGCCGCGGTCAGGCGCGCCGGGTCGATCGTCGCCATCAGGTGCGCGACCAGCGTGGACTTACCCGCGCCGACTTCGCCGGTGATCACCACGAAGCCTTCACCCTGGGCCAGGCCGTACGAGAGGTACGACAGCGCCTTGCGGTGAGTCAGGCTCTCAAAATAGAAGGCCGGATCCGGCGTAAGCTGGAACGGCCGTCCGGTGAGCCCGTAGAAATCGTTGAACATTGCATTAACCCCCGAAAATCAGGCTCAGAACGACAGGCGGACACCGGCCAGCGCCGAAGCCGACCAGTAATCCTCAAGCTGCTCGCGGTTGACCCCGTTGATCCCCACGGCGAGCGTGGCCGACAGGTTCTTCGCAAGCGTGCGATAATAGGATGCCGATGCCCCAACCGAGCTGGTATCGCCAGCCAAGGCGTCTCCACTTTGGTACCAGTTGGCATAGACGCTGGTGCCAAAGCTGGAATTGCGGTCGATCCGGCCGTTGAGATAGGCGGCCACCCAGTAGTTCTCGTCGATCAGGCCATTGGCGCTGGCCAGGACCGTACCCGGCGCGGCGATGAACTTGCGGCGGTCGTATCCGGCACCGATCCCGTACTGCAGCGAATTGCCTCTGACATTGAAGCTGGCGATTGCCCCGCGCCCACGGAATACCGACGAACGAATCGAGGCCAGCGCGCCGTTCAGGCAGGTCCCGCCGCTTGCCCCTGCTTCAGCCACAGCGGCCACACAGGTGCTGAGACCACCGGTCAGCGGGTTCTGGATGCCCTGGAAGTCCGTCGGCATGTCGGCCAGGCTCTTGTTGAGCCGCCCGCCGAAGCCGGTGACATTGTCATAAACCGAAATGTTCAGGCTGCTGCGCGCGCTGGGCGCATAGGCGAAGCTGCCGAAGTAGGTGGTCGAACCATAGCGGCGCCCGACGTGGGCCTCCAGCGCGGTGCGCTTGCCGGGCCGCCAGATTACCCCGGCATCCCAGATCAGCCCGTCGCTTTCGTAAGCGATCTGACGCGGCTGGCTCTTGTCGGTGACATATTGCCCGCTGCTGTCGACCACCGGCAGGCCGGTCAGGGTATCGATCATCGCGTCGCGGTGCGAAACCTTGACGTCTTCATAACCGACGCCGCCGACCAGCGCGAGGCTGCTGCCGACCGGCAGGGTCACATCGCCACGCACGTTCTTGTCATCGACCCGCTGGTCGAGGTTCGACGAATCCTCGCGCAACCAGCCTGCGCCGACACCGACGCCCACCGGGAGCGGTTCGCCCGGGCGGGTGCCCATGTGCAACTGGGCCGCATGAACCGTGCCATCGCTGTAGCGATCGACCGCACCCTGGCCAGGAACCGCCGCCACCGCATTGGGCGAGGTCACCTTGTTGTAGCCGAACCGGTAACGGCCTTCGATCGAAACGTCACCGGCCTGGGTCTTCACCGACGGCCCGGCATAGGCCGAATAGACCTGCGTCGCGCTGTCGCCAAAGTTCTGTCCGGCGATGGTCGATCCGTTGTTCTCCGCGCCCAAACGCGCAGCCATGACGCCGCCTTCGAAATAGACCGCGCGTGGCACGATCCCGACATTGGCCCGGGCCATGCCGCTGATCACATCACCGTCAGCACCCGAATTGCTGCCCCAGCCAAAGCGGCGCTGATAGCGGACCGCCATCCCGGCATTAAAACTGCGCCCGCTGGCGTTGGCATCGGCACCAACCGAAACGGCCGAATATGTCAGTGTGTCACTACCCGGCGAAATCTCGGCGGTGACGACCTGCTGGACCTCGATGTAGGGCGTGAAGTGAACCTTGCGGGTGCGCGGCGAACCGCTGGCATCCTCGCTGCCCTCGTCACCGCCGTCCTCGCCGTCGGAAACATCATCCCCGCTGCCTCCGGCGGAACCGGAAACATCGCCATAGGGTAGCGATTGGGCATGGGCCACCCCAGGAACGGCCAGCGCCAGGCCGACGACCAGTGCGGCGACCCGCGAGATGAGGTGCGACTTCATGGTCAGCCTCCGTATCCATAGTAAGAGCCGAAGCGACGACCGCTGGGGCTGAAGTGGACGGAATTCAAAAGCAGTTGGATGTTCGGGCAGGCCGAAAGCAGCGATACCGCGTCTTCCAGCGAACCCGCCCCGGTCCGGTCGGCACGCGCGACAACCACGGACTGACCGACGTATTTGGCCAGTTCCGCTGCCGGCGAAGCGGCCAGTGCGGGCGGGGAATCGAAAATCACGAAACGGTTGGGTGCGCCCTGAACAAGACGATCGAGCACATCGCGGGTGCGCGAGGAGGACAGGTATTCGCTGTCCGAAGCAGTCGCGCTGCCCGCGGGCATGACCCACAGCCCCGGGATATCGGTGCCGATCACGCATTCGGCAGCATCGACATCGGGGTTCGACAGCGCATCCATCAGCCCCGGTCCGCCCGGCAGGCCCAGCATCGAAAGCACCGAAGGCTTGGCAAAGTCGGCATCGACCAGCAGCACTTCACTTTCCTTCTCGGCCGCGATCGCCAGCGCCAGGTTGACGGCGGTAAAGCTCTTGCCCTCACCCGGATGCGGCGAACAGATCAGCACGCGCTGGGCCGAAGGACCCATGCCCTGCTGGGCAAGCTGCCCGGCATTGTAGAGCAGCTGGCGCTTGATGATCCGGAACTCTTCGAGAACCGCTGTCACACTGCTTTCCGGAACAATCAGCCCCTGGTCGCGCAAGTGCTGGCTGTTGACCGGCAGCCGCTCGCCTTTGAACTCGACCGGCTTCAGCGCCGGAACCGCGGGTTTGGCCTTGACCGGCGCGGAAACCGGGGCCTTGGCGATAACCTCGGGCTCCACCACTTCGGGTGCTGCTTCGACCGGTTCATTGACCGGCGTAACTTCAGCCTCCTCGACCGCCTCATCGGCGCGGCGATAGCGGCGGCGGGCAGACGCAGGCGGCACCAGATCGGCCGGGATTGGCGCAGGCGCCAGCTTTACCAGGTCATAATTGCGCACCACGCGTTCGATCAGGCTGGGCCCTTGGGGCTTGGCCACATCTTCGTCTGGCAAGGGGATCTTGGTCTGTTCAGTCATCACAATCCCCTCACGCCACCATGCCGCGCTGGACGATCTCGATCGTCAGCAGGATCGCGAAGACCCCGCCCAGCGCCGCGCTGGCCGCGTAGAAATACCGCAGGCGCTTGGCCCGGACCTGGCGCGCAGATTCGGTCATCACCTGAGTGATCGAACCGAGTACCGGCAGGCCGAGCGCCTTTTCGAGCTTTCCTGTGGTGGCAAAAGTCGAACGCAACTGGCTGAACGCGAAGGCAGCGGCAGTCCCGGCACCCAATCCGACGAACAGCACGCCAAACAGCAGCAACGGTCGGTTGGGCGCGATCGGCGAACGCGGGGTGGTCGGCGGATCGATCACCTGGAACTTGACGGCGTTGTGCTCGGTTTCGACCGAACCACGGATCTTGAGTTCCTCGCGCTGGCGGGCCAGCTCGTCGTACTTGGTCTTGAGCACCTCATAGTCGCGGACGATCTGCTGGTATTCAGCCGCCGCAGCGGGGTTCGAAAATTGCTGCGCGGTCAGCATGCTGACTTCGGCCTGCAAAGCCGCGCGGCGTGCCGACAGCGACTGGACATTGGCCTGGCGCTCGGCGCGGATCGATTCAAGCGAAGTATAGGCCGGGTTCGGCATGCCGACCTGCCCGCCGCCTTCGGTCGCTGCGGCAGAGCGCAAAGCGTTGACCGTATTGCGTGCGGCAATCACGTCAGGATGGTTTTCGGTCAGGCCGCGCGCCCGCAGGCTGCTTAGCTGGGCCTGGGCATCGGCCAGCGCGCCGCGGGCACCGCCAACCGAACCACTCCCGGCAATCGTCCGGGGAGTCCCGGCAATCTGGCCGTTGATCGCAGCCAGCGCGCTTTGTGCCGCCGAAAGGTCGGCATCGACGCCGCGCAGTTCCGCCCGCATTGATTCAAGTTTCTGAGCCGCCGCACCAGCCCCGCCAGCCAGGCTGGGGTTCTGCGCTTCGTAGGCAAGCTTCTTCTGCTGGGCGACATCCAGTTCCTTCTGACGCGCGGCCAGCTGCTGGTCCATGAAGTCCATCGACTGGTTGACCTGGCCGCGATTGCCCGAAAGGTTTTCCTCACGGAACAGGTCGATCAGCTTCTGCACGATCGCCTGGGCGATCTTGGCATTGGCCGCGTCGGAATTGGACCCGCTGCCATAGGTCGCGGTGATCGTGAACAGGTTGTCCTTGTCGTTCTCGACCTTGATCTTCTTGCCCAGCGAAAGCACCGCGGCTTCCATTTCCTTGGGGCTGGAAATATCGGCCCCCATCGGCGTGCCGCGGATGACCTTTTCGAGATTGACCGCGCTGGTCAGTGTCTGCTGGACGCGTTCGATATCGCGCTTGGTGTTGCTGGGAACGCCGGTAACGTCGGCCAGCATGTCGTCCAGCTGGACGAAGATCCGCGCTTTCGATTCATAGCTGTTGGGCACCATCGCGACCGCCAGCCAGCCCAAGAGGCACAGGCCCCAGGCCACGGCCAGCGCCAGCCAGCGGCGGTGCCAGACCGAGAAGAGTGCTGCGCGCAGTTCGTCGAAAATGTTGGTCATTGCTGGTCCCCGGGCCCCTTCCTCAGAACTGGCTTTCGGGGATGATGATCACGTCGCCGGGCATCAGCATGACGTTGGCCTTGCTGTCACCCTTGCGCAGCAGGTCGCTCAGCCGCAGTGAATATTCCACCTGCTTGCCGCTGGTCTTGTCGAAGCGGATCAGTTTGGCCCGGTTGCCCGCCGCATACTCGCTGAGCCCGCCAACCGCGATCATCGCGTCGAGCACGGTCATATTGGCGCGGTACGGCAGCGAAGCCGGCTTGCCGGTCGCGCCGATGATGCGGATCTGCTGGCCATAGGTGCCCGAGAACTTGTTGACGATTACCGAGACCAGCGGGTCCTGGATGAACTGCGAGAGCTGCAGCGTGATGTCGTCGGCCAGCATCTTGGGGGTCTTGCCCACGGCCGGCATGTCGGTAATCAAAGGCGTGGTGATCCGCCCGTCGGGCCGGACCTGCACTTTGGCACCAAGTTCGGGGTTGCGCCAAACGAAGATGGTCAGCTCATCCAGCGGGCCGATGATGTAATCCTCGCCCGGACCTTCCTGCATCGCCACAAACGTGGTTGGGGGCAGCTGCGGACCGCTCGCACCGCCGGCACAACCGGTCAGCGCCAGGCCCATCACGGCGCTGCTGGCCAGCAGGCAGGAGAAGCGATTGATGTTCATCGGGCATTTCCTTCAAAGGCACCGAACCTTCGTGTGGGTATGCCCAACCCACGACGGAGACCCGGCTATTCAGGCTCCGCTATCGGAAAAAAGGGTGAATATTGCGTTAGCCCTATGTGCAGATTGTGTGTTCACCCGGGGCCGGTCCCGAAACGGGACGTGCTGAAAGTGAACAGTTAAATCAACATCTCCGGGGCCGGACCGTGACCCAGGAACTGCGCCGGGCTGGCGCTGGCACCGTAAGCTCCGGCGCAGAACACTGCGACCAGATCGCCCACCTCGGCGCGGGGGAAATGGCCCTTCTCGGCCAGGCGGTCGAGCGGAGTGCAGAGGCAACCCACGATGCTTGCCGCTTCCGAAGGTTCGGCATCGAACCGGCTGGCGATCGCGACGGGATAATTGCGGCGCACCACCGTGCCGAAGTTGCCGGACGCGGCAAGCTGGTGGTGCAGCCCGCCATCGACGACCAGGAAGATCTCGCCGTGGCTGACCTTGCGGTCAACGATCCGGGTCAAGTAGACCCCGGCCTCACCCACCAGGTAGCGCCCCAGTTCGACGCAGAATTGCGTGTATTTCAGCGCTTGCGGCACATTCTCGAGCGCCTCGCCCAGGGCCTGGCCTACCGCGGCCAGATCGACCGGCTCGTCGCCCGGGAAGTAGGGGATGCCGATCCCGCCGCCCAGATTGCAATGCGGCAGCGGCGCTCCACTCACCTCGGCCAGCTCGGCCGCCAGCGCCAGGGCCTGGGCCTGGGTTTCGATGATCGCGGCGGCAGACAGCGCCTGACTGCCGGCAAAAATATGAAAGCCGCGCCATTCCGCGCCGCTGGCGATCACTTCGCGGGCCATCGCCGGCACGCGCTCGGCATCGACGCCGAATTGCTTGGCCCCGCCGCCCATCTTCATCCCCGACCCTTTAAGGTCAAAGCTGGGATTGACCCGGATCGCGAGCCGCGGGGTGACGCCAAGGCGGTGCCCGGCCTCCAGCGCGCGCACGGCCTCGCCTTCGCTTTCAAGGTTGAGCGTGACCCCCGCCTGAATCGCCGCTTCAAGTTCGTCAGTGCGTTTGCCAGGTCCGGCAAAGGAAATCCGGTTCGCCGCTACCCCCGCCGCCAGAGCCAGTTTGAGTTCGCCTGCCGAGGCAATATCGAACCCGTCAACCAGCTCAGACATCAGCTGAAGAACCGGGCCGTAAGGGTTCGCTTTCATCGCAAAATTCAGCGCCACACGCGAAGGCAGCGCGGCATAGAGATCGGCCACGCGGCGCTTGATCAGCGCGCCCGAATAGACGAACAGCGGCGTAACCCCAGCCTCGACGACCAGATCGCTCGCCTTGCGCCCTGCGATCGCCAGCTCGCCATCAATTATGGCAAAGCCGGCAGGAATCGGACCAAGCGGCTTCATGCCGCCAACTCCTGATAGAGCCCGCTGCGGTCGATCTTGCCATTGGGCGAAGTGGGCATCGCCTCGCGCCAATGGATCACTTTAGGCTGCATGAAATTGGGGAGCGTTTGCATAAGTTTACGCGGTAATTCTTCCTGAACACCTGAAATTCCGGCAACCGGTCGGACGATCAGGTGGATCGCATGGCCCAATCGCTCGTCGGGAATGCCCAGTGCAACGGCTTCGGCCACCAGTCCGGTCGCCAGGGCACCGTCCTCAACCTCCTGCGGGCTGATCCGGTTGCCCGCGCACTTGATCATCGCGTCGCGGCGGCCGACGAAATAGAGCAAGCCATCCTCATCGCGCTTGACCCGGTCGCCCGACCAGACCGCCATGCCGCCATAGCGTGATTCCTTAGGGGCCAACTTGTAACGTTCGGCGGTGCGCACCGGGTCTTGCCAATAGCCTTGCGCTACCAATGGCCCGCAATGAACCAGCTCGCCCTCCTCGCCGTCGGCGGCCACTTCGCCCTTGTCGTTCACCACCAGGATCTCGGCATGCGGGATCGCCTTGCCCATCGAGGTCGGGTGGCTATCGACCAGCGCGGGATCGAGATAGGTTGAGCGGAACGCTTCGGTCAGCCCGTACATCGGGAACAACCGCGCCGCCGGGAACAAGCCGCGCAGGCTGCGTACCAGTTCCACCGTCAAGGCCCCGCCCGAATTGGTCAGGCGGCGCAGTTTTGCAGCGGTCTCGGCAGGCCAGTCCAGCTCGGTCAGTTGCACCCACAGCGGCGGAACTGCGGCCAGCGTGGTGACGCCGTGCCGCTCCACCGCCTTCACCACATCGCGCGGGGTCAGGTAATCGAGTGGAACCACGCAGCCTCCGACATACCAGGTGCTGAACAGCTGGTTCTGGCCATAGTCGAACGACAGCGGCAGCACCGCCAGCGTGACATCGTCTGCCGCCATGCCAAGGTAGTCCGCAACCGAATCCGCCCCCAGCCACATGTTGGCGTGGCTCAGCATCACCCCTTTGGGCTTGCCGGTCGAGCCGCTGGTATAGAGGATCGCGGCGAGCCTATCTGGATCGGCGCTGGAAGGCCCAATCCGATCGGCCAAGGCTGCTTTCGCCAGTGCCTCATCCTCGCTCAGGACCAGAACATCCGTGTCCAGATCGCTTGCTTCCAGCGTGGTGAGCCTTGAGTGCGTTCCTAGTAACACTTTGGTGCCACTGTCCCGCACGATGTGTGCCACTTGTGTGCGCTTCAAAAGCGGGTTTACGGGTACGTGAACCAGTCCGGCGCGCGGCGCGGCCAGCGGCAGCAGGCAAGTCAGCTCACCCTTGGCCGCCCAGCTCGCCACCCGCTCGCCCGGTGCCAGCCCCAGCCCTTTCAGCCACCCGGCCAGCCGAGCGACACGATCCCTTAAGTCCTTGTGGTTAAGAGTGCCCCCACGCAGCACCAGTGCAGGGGCTGCGTCTGCGCCCCGCGTCGCAAGATGGTCGATCGGCCGGACCTCGGGATTGGGATTGCAGGACAAGGGTTTACTCGCTCCGGGGGGTTGAATTTCGCTGTGGCAATCGTGGTTACCTATCACGATGATCTTAACGAAGTGCAAGGCGATGCGGCTCTGGCCACATTGCTGAGCGCGCCGCACGCCCGCGCGCCGTTCGACCGGCTGGAATGGTGGCGCATGCTGGAAAAGCACTGCGGCCACTTTCCGCTAATCGCGGTCGCCCGCCAGGGCCAGGATCGCGCGGTTCTGCCTCTGCTGCGCAAGCAGCGCGATATCATCGCCTTGGCCAACTGGTATTTGTTCCGCGTCGCACCGCTAGTCACCCCCGGTGCAGATGCCCCAACACTGCTGACCGCAATGGCTGCCGACCTGGCGGCAGAAGCACCGCGCATTACCCTCTCCCCCCTGCCCAACGAGAACGGCGAAACGGACCTCCTTGAAGCGGCTTTCCGCAAGGCCGGATGGACGGTGTTCCGCAGCCAATGCGATGTAAACCACGTGCTGCCCGTAAACGGCCGCAGCTTCGCCGAATATATGGCAGAGCGCCCCGGCCATTTGCGCACCACGCTAAAGCGCAAGGCCGGCAAGGTCACCTTGTCGCTCGAAAGCCATTTCAACCCGGAAAGCTGGGCCGCTTACGAAGCAGTCTACGCCCAAAGCTGGAAACCCGAAGAAGGCTCCCCCGCTTTCCTGCGCGCCTTTGCCGAGGCCGAGGGTGCTGCAGGCCGTTTGCGGTTGGGCCTGGCCTTTGCCGCGGACGAACCCGTTGCCGCGCAGTTCTGGACCGTTGAGCACGGCACCGCCTTCATCCACAAATTGGCCCATACCGAGGGATCGAAACCGCTTTCGCCTGGCACCACGCTGTCCGCCGCGCTGTTCGAACAGGTGATCGACCGCGATCGCGTCGCCATGGTCGATTTCGGCACCGGCAACGATCCCTACAAGCGCGACTGGATGGAGCTGGTGCGCCCGCGCTATCAACTCGAAATGTATCGCCCGAAATGGCCCGGCAACTGGCCGCGGATCGTCCGCGCCGCCTTGCGCCATGCCCTGGGCAAAGGCTAGAGAACGGAAATCATGGATACCACCGACCAGAAACTGCGCGCGATCCTCTCCGACGTGCTGGGCCTCAAGCCCGGGCAGGCCGATACCTTTACGGCCGAAACCGGCCTGTTCGGCGATCTGCCCGAACTCGATTCGATGGCGGTCGCAGGCCTGCTGACCGAAATGGAAGACCGGCTCGACATCGTCATCGACGAGGACGAAATCGACGGCGAGCTGTTCGAAAGCTACGGGAGCCTGCTGGCTTTCGCCCGGAGCAAGCTGGGCGCAGCGTGAAGGCTGAAAGCTATCCCTGCCCCCTGCCCGGCGGCGCTGCGGCGAGCGAATATGCGCTGGTGTTCGATGCGGGGCGCAAGCACCGCGTGCTGATTGCCCCGGCGCTGTTCGACGAAGGCCATAAACTGCGCCGTTTCACGGTCGAAGTCATGCGCCGCCTCGATGGTTCGGGGATCGACAGCCTGCTGCCCGACTTGCCCGGCTGCAACGAAAGCGAGCAGGACCTGGCGCTGATCGAGCCCGAGGACTGGCGCATGGCACTCGATGCCGCTGCGCGGCACTTCGAAGCCACACACGTGCTGGCAATCCGCGGTGGCGGGCTGGTACTGCCTGAAAAGCTGGGCGGCTGGCACTATGCCCCGGTCAAAGGGGCGAGCCTGCTGCGTACCATGCTGCGCGCCCGGATCCTTTCGGCGCGCGAGGCGGGCCGCGAGGAAAGCGTCGATGCGCTGATGGAACAGGGCCTGCAGATGGGGCTCGAACTGGCGGGATTTTCGCTCTCGGGCGAGATGTTGCGGCAGCTGAATACGCTGGTTCCGGGTAAGAAGGTTGGCATCTCGGCGCTGGAGCACGAGTTGGTCGGCGGCGGTCCGCTGTGGCTGCGGGCCGAGCCGGACGAGGACGCCGAGCAGGCCGATGCTTTGGCAGCCGTTATCGCGGTGGGGATCGGGGCATGAAGCGCCGCCACTTCACTTTCGAGTGTCAGGGCGAGACGCTGGCCGGTACGCTCGACATGGCAGCGGCCAGGACCGGGCTGCTGATCGTCACCGGCGGCAACGAATTGCGCTCCGGCCCCTTTGGCAGCCATGCCGAACTGGCCGACAAGGTCGCGACGGCGGGTTTTCCGGTGATGCGCTATGACCGGCGCGGGGTGGGTGACAGTTCGGGCAGCAACGCCACTTTCGCCGACAGCGGGGATGATATCGCCGCTGCGCTCCAAGCCTTTCGCGCGCAGGTTCGCGGAATCAAGCACATTGTCGCCTATGGCAATTGCGATGCCGCCAGCGCGCTGATGCTGGCCGAAGGCAAAGGCTGCGACGCGCTGGTGCTGGCGAATCCCTGGACTTTTGAACCCCAATCAGAGCCTGAGACACCGGTCGCCGAAGAACCGCAACCCCAGATGACCCCGGCCGCGATCCGGCGGCACTACCTGCGCCGCCTGACCGATCCCAAGGCGCTGCTGCGGCTGCTGACCGGCAAGGTCAAGGTTGGCCAGCTTGCCGGGAGCCTGGTTGAGGCAGTCAAGCCCGCGCCGCCGCCTTCATCGCTGGCGCAAAGCATGGCCGAAGGGCTCAAGGCGTTCACCGGGCCGGTCACGCTGCTGATCGCCCAGAACGACCGCACCGGGCAAGTTTTCCTCGACAGCTGGGACAAGGCCGACCCGCGCCTGCGCAAATGCCCGGGTGCAGGCCACAGCTTTGCCGAACCGCAAGCGCGGATCTGGTTGCAAGGGCAGATCTTGGGGGCCTTGCGGGGCATATCTTAAACCAAAACCCAACGCCGTTCGTGTCGAGCGAAGTCGAGACACTTGCGCGCGGCATCTCGACTTCGCTCGATGCGAACGGAGATTGGGTTGTTACGCTCTGCTGGCAGCAAATTCCCGCTCAGCCAGGAACCGCTCGGCATCAAGCGCGGCCATGCAGCCGGTACCTGCCGCGGTCACCGCCTGGCGATAAGTGTGGTCCATCACATCGCCGCAAGCGAAGACACCCGGGATCGCGGTCTTGGGCGTGCCCGGCTCAACCACCAGATAACCGCCGCCATCCATTTCCAGCTTGCCCTTGAACAGCTCGGTCGAAGGCGCATGCCCGATCGCAACGAAAGCCCCGTCGGTCGGCTCGACCGAGGCCTCGCCGGTCACGGTGTCCTTCAGCGCCACCCCGGTCAGGCCGCTATCGCCGCCGACAAAGTGATCGACTGCCTTGTTCCACAGCACTTTGATGTTGGGGTGCGCGAACAGCCGGTCCTGCAAGATCTTCTCCGCGCGCAGCGAATCGCGCCGATGGATCAGGGTCACGTCCGGCGAGTGATTGGTCAGGTAGAGCGCTTCCTCCACCGCGGTGTTGCCGCCGCCGATCACCACCACTTTCTTGCCGCGATAGAAGAACCCGTCACAGGTTGCGCAGGCCGATACGCCCTTGCCAGACAGCTCCTGCTCGCCCGGCGCGCCCAGCCACTTGGCCTGCGCGCCGGTCGCGATCACCAGCGTATCACCTTCATAGACATCGCCGCTGTCGCCAATCGCGCGGAACGGCGAGCCCGAGAGATCAACCTCGGTGATCGTATCCCACATCATCCGCGTGCCGACATGTTCGGCCTGGGCCTGCATTTCCTGCATCAGCCACGGCCCCTGGATCACGTCGCGAAAGCCGGGATAGTTCTCGACATCGGTGGTGATGGTCAGCTGACCGCCGGGTTGCAGCCCTTGCACCACAATCGGCTGCATGCCCGCGCGCGCGCCATAGATCGCTGCCGAAAGCCCGGCCGGGCCGGAACCGATAATCAGCATGCGGGTGGTGTGGGTGGTCATTGGCTTCTCCGTTGCTCGGTGCCCAGATAGGAATTGCCGCGCCGCTTGGCGAGTCTGGCGGGGCGGAATTTCCCCGGATTGACGCAGCGCAGCAAAACGCGCAAATCCGCGCGCATGACGATCCACGGACCCACCGCCAACAGCTTCATCTCGCAGCGCCTGCGGCTGCACTATGTCGATTGGGGCAATCCCGATGCCCCGCCGCTGATCCTCCAGCACGGCGGGCGCGACCATTGCCGCAGCTGGGACTGGGTGGCCGAAGAACTGGCCAAGGACTGGCACGTGATCGCGCCCGACCTGCGCGGCCACGGCGACAGCGCCTGGGTGCCCGACGGCAACTATGGCACCAATGCCTTCGTCTATGACTTTGCCCAGCTGGTGCACACGCTGGGGCATGATCAGGTGACGATTGTCGCGCATTCGCTGGGCGGCAATATCGCCACGCGGTTCACCGGGCTTTACCCTGAAAAGGTCCGCAAGCTGGTCAATATCGAGGGCCTGGGCCCCTCCCCAGAACAGCGCGCCCGGCGCGAGGGCGAAGGCTATGCCAACCGTTTCCGCAAATGGATCGACGAACGCCGCAAGTCATCGGGCCGGATCCCGCGTCGCTACGAATCCATCGAAGCAGCCTATGCCCGAATGAAGGAAGAGAACGGCTTCCTGACCGACGAGCAGGCCCGGCACCTGACCATCCACGGCGCAAGCCGCAACGAGGACGGGACGTGGAGCTGGAAGTTCGACCCCTACCTCAACAACTGGCCGTTCGAGGATACGCCCGAAGAGCGCCTTGAAGAACTGTGGGGCGCGATTACCTGCCCAATCCTGTTCCTCTATGGCGCGGATTCGTGGGCTTCAAACCCCGAAAAAGACGGCCGCGCGATGGTGTTCCAGGACTGGCGGGTCAGCGAGTTCGAGAATGCCGGGCACTGGCTGCACCACGACCAGTTCGATCGCTTCATGCGCGAAGTGCGGGCGTTCCTCTAACTTTCGAGGTAGTGCGCCAGCAACGTCTTGCGATCTGCCTCATCGAGGCCGATTACAGCTGAGAGGTAGTGGTCAATCGTCCCGTGGCGCGCCTCAACCGCAGCCAGCGCGGTGGCCAGATAGTCTTCCTCTACTCCCATCAGCGTGCGGATCGTTGCTTCGTCTATCGCGCCGTATTTCGAATGGATCTGCTCGGCCCCGGCGGCGATCCGGGCTTCGACATTGCCGGCCTGATTGGTCAGCACATAGTCGGCCAGGATCGCATCGCGCTCTACCCCCAGCACATGCTGCGCCAGCGCCACGGCAAAACCGGTGCGGTCCTTGCCCGCCACGCAGTGGACCAGGCTGGGCCCCTCAGCGCGCTTCAGCACTTCGAAATAGCAGCGCAGCATCGGCACCAGGTTGGGGCGAAAGGCGATCCCCTCGTAGAGCCGCAACATCGCCGCGCGCGCTTCGGCGGCGGTCACTACTCCGTCGGCGGCTTCGGTATGCAAAGCGAGGCCAGCGGTTTCCTCCGGATACTGGAATACCTGCGCGGCAAACTCGGGATGGCGGCGGCAGGGTTTGCCTTCATACTCGCTCGGCCCGCGCAAGTCGATCACGGTGGTGATGCCAAGCGCATGGATCGCATCCAGATCGGCATCGCTGGCATCGCCGTGCTGGGCCGAGCGCCACAGCAGCCCGGTCTTCACCCGTGCGCCCCGAGCTCCGGTGTAGCCGCCATAGTCGCGGAAATTGTGAACGCCATCGAGCTTGATTACGCGGTTTTCCATCGCCGCTGCGCTTGGCAGCTAGCGGGCGTCAGCGCAAGCGGATCAGTCCCTGCGCTGGCGCAAGGCGCCGAACCGGGCGATCAGCCAACTGCGGAAAACCGATATCGCAGGGTCCGACAAGTCGTCGGCATGGAGCTTGAGGTAATAGCCATAGCCATCCTCAAGCCGCGCGTCGTAAGGCATGACCAGCTGTCCTGAGGCTAATTCGGCAGCAAACATATCGACATCGCCCAGGAACACCCCGCCGCCGGTCATCGCATATTTGGCCACCGCGATCGAAGTGTCGAAAGCCAGCCCGCCATCGGTCGGCAGCGCAATCCCCGACTGGTTGAGGTAGGCGCCCCACAACAAGTCGCGCGGCTGGTTGTCTAGTTTGAGGTGGAGCAGTTCCTGCCCGGCGAGGAATTCGGCCAGGGTCTTGCCCTCGGCGGCCATGGCAGTCTCGGGCGAGCACAACGGGGCGACCCGGACCATCCACAATAGGTCGGTCACGCGGTCATCGACATTGGGGCGGTCATAGACGATCGCCATGTCGATATCGGCCTGGGGCAGTCCGGTAACCCCGGCGCTCGACACATCGATGCGAATCTCCGGATGCTCGCGGTGGAATTCGCCCAGCATTGGCAGGAACGTCTGCTGCAGCAGTGAGGGCGGCACATGCAGCCGCATCGCCCGGCCCGGCATGGTATCATCGCGAATCGAATTGAGCGTGATCTCGATCCGGTCGAGCGATTTGCTGACCACGCCCAGCAGTTCTTCACCAGCAGGGGTCAGGGTCAGGCGACCAGAATCGCGCTCAAACAATTGCTTGCCCAGCAACTGCTCCAACCCGGCAACGTGCCGGCTCATCGCGCTTTGCGAGACCAAAAGCGCCGCCGCGCCGCCCGTGAAGCTGAGGTTCTTGCCGACAGCTTCGAAGGCCCGCAATGCATTGAGCGGAAGCCAGCGCCGATTGATGGCGGACTTGTTAGCGATAGCGCCCTCCCTGGCAGGCCTCTTGATTGTTCCGCCCCTGATAGCGCCTGTCCTTGAGATAGGGCTATGCGAAAATTCAATTGTTCCACCGTGGCCGAATTGCCCAGATGCTGAATCCGTTCATTGGGAGCATCGAATGCAGCATCTCGCCTGGGCAGCCGAGCAATTGGACGCCCGTAAACCCGACCACTGCTTGCCGCAGGGGCTTTACACCGATCCGCGCGCCTTCGATTTCGATTTGGAGGCGGTTTATGCGCGCTCGTGGTTGATGGCAGGGCTGGAGTGTGAACTGCCCTCGCCCGGCAGCTATCTGGCTTTCAACGTCGGCAACTGGCCGGTTCTGGTGGTGCGCGACAAGGCCGGAGAGATCCGCGCCTTCCACAACAGCTGCCGCCATCGCGGCTCGATCCTGTGCCAGCCCGGGCACGGTTCGTCCCCCAAGCTGGTCTGCCCGTATCATCGCTGGACCTACGACCTCGATGGTTCGCTGTTCGCTGCAGGCCGGATGCCCGAACACTTTGACAAGCGCGAGCACGGCTTGCGGCCAATCGCCTTGCGGCGCGTTGGCGGTGTGATCTTTGTTTGCCTGGCGGACGATCCGCCGCGCTTCGATGACTTCGGTGATGCTTTCGCCGACTACGCCGGACCGCTCGATCTCACCCAGCTCAAGCTCGCCGCGACCGACCTGCTGGTCGAAGAAGCGAACTGGAAGCTGGTGATGGAGAATGCCCGCGAATGCTATCACTGCCCCACCGGACACCCGGAGCTGGGCACCAGCTTTCCGGTGCACATGGTCCGGCACTTCGATACTCCTCGCAATCCCGATGGCGCGAGCTTTGCCGAGCAGATGGACGCAGCCGGCCTGCCGCACAAGGCGATCGAAGGGGCCTGGTGGCAGCTCGCCCGCTTCGCGCTCAATCCGGGGACAAGCAGCATCTCGATGGACGGGCAACCGGTCTGCGCCAAGCCGCTGACCACGCTCAATGGCGGCAATGTCGGCTCGCTGCGCTGGGCGATCGATCCGCACATTTTCGCCCATGCCACTGGCGATCATGTCTTCGTGTTCAGCTGCATGCCGGTTGGCCCGCACGAGACCCATGTGTTCAGCCGCTGGTACGTCCACAAGGACGCTGTCGAGGGCGTCGATTACCAGCTCGATGAGCTGAAAGAGCTGTGGCTCAAGACCAACCTGCAGGACAAGGAACTGGCCGAAAACAACCAGCGCGGGATCCTGAGCCCGGGCTTCGTTCCCGGCCCTTACTCGCTTGAAGCCGAAGCGCTGGTGGCTCGCTTTACCGACTGGTATTGCGACACGGCCCGCGACTATGTTGAGTGCCATGCCTGACCACACAAAACCCCAATTCCGCCCCGAAACCCTGGCGATAGTCTCTGGCTACAACCCGGAGGATGCCTTGCGTTCGGCCAAGCCGCCGGTCTATATGACCGCGACTTTTACCTACCCTTCGGCGCAAGTCGCCAAGGACGTGCACCGCGCCTATTTCGATGGCGACGGACCCGAGGCCGGAGGCAGCGGGCACATCTATTCGCGGCTCGGCCATCCGGGGCTCGACATCCTGGAAGAGCGGCTGGCGGCGATCGACGGCACCGAGGCGGCGCTGGCCTATTGCAGCGGCATGGCGGCGCATACCGCCGTGGCGCTGGCCTATCTCAAGCCCGGCGAAGGGGTGGTTCACGGCCGCCCGTTCTATTCGGGCGTCGATGGCCTGTTCAACGAAATCATGCCCCAGTTCGGCAGCCACTCGGCCTATTGGACCGACGGCTGCGACGAGGCCAACATGTGGGCGGCCTGCGAGGAGGCGATGGCCAAAGGGCCGGTTGCAATGCTGGCCGCTGAAAGTCCCGGAAACCCGACCGCGGCGCTGGTCGATCTCGACCTGCTGGTGAAGATCGCCGGCCGGGTCGAGGTGGCACAGGGGCGGCGGCCGATCGTGATGGTCGATAACACCCTGCTGGGGCCGTTTCACCAGCGACCGTTCGAGCACGGCGTGGACCTGTGCGTCACCTCGCTGACCAAGTACTGCGCGGGCCATTCGGACTTGCTGGCGGGAGCGATCACCGGCCGCAAGGAGCTGATCGAGCCGCTGAAATTGCAGCGGCTGGTCTGGGGCAGCCACCTCGATCCCTACACTGCCTGGCTGGTGCTGCGCAGCCTGGAAACGGTCGCGCTCAGGACCGAACGCGCGATGGAGAACGCCAAGACAGTCGCCGACTGGCTGAAGGCCCATCCCAAGGTGGCAGGCGTTACCTATCTGGGCTTCACCCCCGAAGGCACCCCGGCCCGGGCAGTGTTCGAGCGGCAGTGCAAGGGGGCGGGATCGACCTTTTCGTTCCATTTGCATGGCGGCGAGGCTGAGGCGTTCCGGATGCTTGACAGCCTCAAGCTGCTGAAGATGGCGGTGAATCTGGGTGGGTCCAACACGCTGATCTGTCATTCAGCCAGCACCACCCACTATGCCGTGGCGCGCGAAATGCGGCTGGCGAGCGGGATTACCGACGGAACCATCCGGCTCTCGGTCGGCCTTGAGCATGTCGATGATATCATTGCCGATCTGGCCCAGGCATTGGAGGCGGTATGAGCCAGCGCGGACACGATCCCCACGCCATCGACGGCAAGTTTCCGGCACCATCACAGCACTATCACACGGTGGTGATCGGGGGTGGGACAAGCGGCACACAAGCAGCACTCAAGGCCGCGACCAATGGCACACAGGTGTTACTCATCGACGAGAACCCGGTTGCGGGCGCGCTGATCGGCACCGACGTCCCGTTTTTCTTCGGCGGCCGCGCCACCACCGCGGTGCAGAACCGTAAGCGGATGGTCGAGACGGTGTTCATGAACATGCCGTGGTTGGAGCCCGCGTTCGAAGCAGGGATCGACGTCCAGCTCGCAACGACTGCCTGGGGAGTCTATCGCAACGGGCCATTGGTCGGCAGTCTGCCGGGCCAAGTTGTCGGACTCGCCGATGCGGAACGCTCGTGGCTGGTGGGCTTTGACAAGCTCGTGATCGCCACCGGCGCGCGTGATTTGCCGCTGGCCTTTCCCGGCTGGAACCAGCCCGGTGTGATGGGCGCCAAGGCACTCGCCATGCTGCT
>PNJT01000025.1 GCA_013822005.1 Novosphingobium sp.
GCCCGCCGACGAGGTGAAGAAGAAGCAACGAAAGCTGGCCTATACCGCGCGGGCCAAGGCCGATCTTGCGGGCTGGCTGGCCTGATCAGCAGCGGCAGGCCGGCTTCTTCGCAGGCTTGGGCTTGGTCGCGACGAATTCCTGGCGGGTCAGCGTGCCGTCACCATTGGCATCGGCTTTCTTCATCCGGTTCGAAGTGGCGACCGCCCATTCCTCAAACGAGAGCAGGTTGTTGTGGTCGGTATCGAGCTTCTTGAAGGCGGCGACGCGGGGCTGGAGCATCTCCACCCGGCTGATGATATTGTCACGGTTGCGGTCGAGCCGGTTGAAGCGCTTCTCTTCGCGCCCGGCTCCGTGCAAACCCGGCGGTGCCGCACCCATTTCGCCCTCTCCGTCCTCGTCGGGCAGTTCTTCCAGAGGCAGCCCGTCCTCTTCCATCGCGGCCATCGGCGGCGGCGGCGGGGCGCTGGCATCGATCGAAGCCTGGCCTTGCCACCAGAACAGCCCGGCTCCGGCAAGTAGCAGCGCCGAAACGGCACCAAGGACAATCCGGTTCATAGCTTGATCCTCCAGATGCCGCCGAACTTAACCTAAAGGCCCAGCAAGCCAAGCCGGAAAGCAGCCAGAATATCGCGGCGGCGGTCAAGTAACGGTGCCTGTCCTTTTGAGCGCAGCGCCAGGCCATGCAGTAGTTTTAGCGGGCGAAGGGTTCTGGGCAGCGCGACATTCTCCCACGGATGATCGGCAATCAGCGCGGCCACGCAGTCCCTTTCCTGCGGATCGCTGAGCCGCGGAGCCAGTTCGGCCAGGGCCCAGGCGCTTCCGGCAAGCCGCGCCGACCCGGCCGACTCGCCCGCGCCCAGCACTTCGGCCAGCACGGCGCAGGCCTCTCCCCGCCCGGCAGCGAACTGCGTCAGGTGGTCCTGCGGCAGGGGCGCTTCGCCCAGCAAGGCTTCCCAGCCATCGACCAGGCATTCGAGTCTTGCCCGCCGATCGCCAAACACGTGCAAGGCCGCCAGCACCGGTTCGCCCTGCGGCTGCCGGTCAAGCGGCCGCGCCAGGGCTTCGCGCCACCAGGCCAGGCGCAGCTGCCCCAGCATCGCCTCGCGGGTCGAGCGCACCACCCGCCCGAGCGCACCATCAAGCGCGAACAGCGCCAAAGTCGCCGGTCTGGCGCGCGACGGGGCATAGCTTAGCGCCAGGCGGCGTTCGAGCGGCAGGTCGGCGGTCAGCAGGGCAGAATCCATCGCCCGAGCCTAGCCCGCGCGCCCGGCGATGCAATGGCCGCCGCGCCGATTTGGGCAAAGAGTCCAACCCTTTGTTAACCCTGAAATTTGAGAGTGCGGATACCACGCGTCGTTATAGGCAGACTGTTCGGAACACATCGAGGGCCCCATGTTCAGCAAAATTCGGCGCACGATTGCAGACCTGAAGGGCAACACCAGCGGCAATGCCGCGCTGTTGGTGGCCATCGGCATGCCCGCGCTGATGGGCAGCTCGGGGCTCGCGGTCGATGTTGCGCAATGGTACATGTGGAAGCAGGAATTGCAGTATGCGGTTGACCAGGCCGCGCTTGGCGGTGCCTGGGCGCGCAGCTCGACTGCTTCGCGCGACAGCTATGTTTCCCGCGCCCAGCAAGAATTCGCGGTCAATCTGGCGACGACGACCGGGGCCACCACCACTCCTTCGGTAACGCTGGGCAACTACAACAGCGGCACGAATAACGCCGTGCTGGTTACCGCGAGCGCCACTCGCTCGCTGCCGTTCTCAAGCATGCTCACCGGTCGCGCAACGACCGTTTCGGTCAGCGCCCGCGCGACTTTCACCGTCTCGGCCACCTTCAACGCCTGCATTCTGGCGGTCAACCCGGTCGAAAATCGCTCGGCCGTGTTCGGCAACGCGATCACCGGCGGATCGAACTGCGGGGTCGGCGCGCTATCGATCAGCGACCAGGCGATTTTCGAAACGGGCGATTCCGAAGTTGCGCTGGGCGATATCATCTCGGCCGGCGGGGTAGAGGATTCGTTTTCGAACAACGGCACCATCCACGAATATGTCTCCGGCCTGTCGGACCCCTATTCGGGCCTGACCGCACCCAGTTCCTCGGGCAGTCCCTCGCGCACGTTCTCGTGCCCGACAGCCTCGAGCGGAACCACGACCTGGACCGCCGACCGGTCCGTCCGGACCGTGACCACCTATGTTTACAGACGCGGCAACCCGGTAGCCTCGGCCACGCCGATTACCGTGACCTCATCGCAGGCCGGGTATATGGCGCCAAGCGACATCACTACCGGACCGACAAGCCAGACCCTTGCCACTGCGCCGACGGCTGGCACCAGCACGGTTGGCCCGGTCACCGGCAGCTTTGCGCAAGTCGCAGGCAGCGGCCAAAATCGCGTCTGGCGGGCCGCAGTAACCACGACCACTACCACGATTGCCAACGTGGTCGGCCCCACCACCACAGGGGCCTCCGATGGGATCGCCAGGCCGCTGCCGGGGATCTACAGCGACATTTCAATTGCCTGCCCGACCGTGTTCCAGAGCGGGATCTATTTCATCAGCGGCACGATCGATTTCGGCAACAACCAGCAGGTCACCGGATCGGACGTGATGTTCGTGATGACGGGTGCATCCGGCAATGTCCGGATCAACTCGACCTCGAACGTCACTCTGACCGGGATTTCGGCCTCGACGCTGCAGAACACCTATGGCTATTCAGCCAGCGATGCCAACAAATGGAAAAACATGCTGTTCTTCGACAAGAACAACACCAGCGATTTCGATGTGAACGGCAACGCCAATATTGACTTCAATGGCATCCTCTACATGCCCTCGCGCGAAGTGAAGATCAACGGCTCGATGAGCGGCGGCAGCCGCTGCATCATGGTGGTTTCGGACACGTTCTGGATCACCGGTTCGGCCAATCTGACCAATTTCTGCTCGCCCGATGGCGGGGCCGGCATGCAGATCGGCGACCAGACCGCAACCGTGAGGCTGATCGCATGAGCCGCGCTGCTGCCTTGTTCCAGGCGCTCTGCCGCGACGATCACGGCGCGATGCTGATCGAAACCGCAATCGTTGCGCCGGTGCTGGTGCTGATGAGCATGGGGGCCTTCCAGGTTTCCCAGGTGATCGCGCGGCAAACCGAACTGCAAGGAGCCATGGCCGAAGCATCGGCGATTGCCATGACTGCCCCACCGACGACGACAACCCAGCGCGCGGCCCTGAAAAGCGTGATCGTGTCATCGACCGGGCTTGATGCCGCGAAAGTTACCGTGACCGAGGCCTATCGCTGCGGTTCGGCAACGACATACCTCAGTTCAGCCGACGCTTGCACCGGAGCAAAAGTAGCGAACTATGTCCGGATCGAACTGAACGATACCTACACCCCGGCCTGGACCGAATGGGGCATCGGCGAACCGATCGAGTTCAACGTCGATCGCTATGTGATGGTCAAGCAGACATGACCCGCATGACCAAACTCCTTGCCAAGCTCCACCAGGACCGCAGCGGTTCGGTGATCGTGGAATTCGCCATTCTGGGACCGGCCATGCTGGCCATGCTGTTTGGCGTCCTGCAGTTCGGCATCGGCATGCAGAACTACAATGCGCTGCGTTCGATTTCGGCTGACCTGGCCCGCTATGCGGTGATCGACGCCCAGGACGCTGCCGCGCAGTCCGACATGACCCTGCGCGATACCAATGACGAGCTGGAAGCCTATGCCAGGGAAATTGCCTCGGCGGCACCCTATGGGCTGCGCGCCGATCGCCTGACTGTGACTGTAACCAGCGTCCCGACCCGGATCGACGAGGCGAGCGAGCGGACCATGACCCTGCAATACAACATTCCCTCGGTGCTGGGCATGATCGGGATCGATTCGATTCCGATCACCTATACCCGCCCGGTGTTCATCGCCTGACGATACTGGCCGCGACCCTAAGGTCGCGGCCGGATCCGCCAGAGCGCTTTGGCCGCGGAATTTCTCACCATGTTAACCATGTTCCGCAGCCAAGGGGTTACGCGCGTCGGCTAGGGTCCTGCCAGGATATCCGGAGATTCCGTCCGTAATGGCCATAGACAGCGCCTTCAATGCCCTGATCCGCGGTCTCTCACGGCTGCTGCGCGATCGCGCCGGCAATACGCTGGCGATGATCGCGGCCGGGCTGGTGCCGCTGCTGGCGATGGTCGGCGGCGGGATCGATATGGGGCGCAGCTACCTCTCGCAGACCCGTTTGCAACAGGCCTGCGACGCGGGCGTGCTGGCGGCGCGCAAGCGGCTGGGATCCGAGGTGATCGCGACCGGGGTCATTCCCGACGAGGTTGTCGATACCGGCAACCGGTTCTTCAATATCAACTACCGAAACGGCGCCTACTGGACCAGGGACCGCAACTTCGAAATGACGCTGGAAGCGGACTATTCGATCAGCGGCACGGCTTCGGTCGAAGTCCCTACCACCCTGATGACGCTGTTCGGCTATAACGAGGTGGCGATCACGGTTGACTGCGAGGCCAAGCTCAACTTCTCGAACACCGATATCATGTTCGTGCTCGATACCACCGGGTCGATGGCCTGGACCAACCCGGGCGATTCGGCGCCCAAGATCGACATCCTGAAGCAGGTCGTGAAGGATTTCCACACTCAGCTCGAAGCCAGCAAAAGCCCGGGCACGCGCGTGCGGTATGGGTTCCTGCCCTATTCGACCAACGTCAATGTCGGCTACCTGCTCAAGTCCGATTGGGTGGTTGATCAATGGGACTACCACGGCCGCGAAGCCAAGGATACCGGCAAGACCGAAACCTACGATACGGCCAGCACGACCTATACCTACATCAGCGGAACCGCGACCAGCATCGTTCCCTACAATGCATCGAGCTGCCCCGCTGACACCTATACCTGGACGCAGACCGCGGGAGGAAGAAACCCGGACGGCGGCAGCTTTGGCACCGCCGTTGCGCGCGGAACCTATTACTGGTGCAATGTCAGCTCCGACGGCGCTACGATCACCGTCTACGGCACCACGTACAACAACTATACCTACAGCTGGGTAACCAGGCCCACCGGCCCTGCCACACGCGAGATCTACAACTGGCAGTACAAGTCGATGCCTTTCGACGTAAAATTCCTGAAGGGGGCCAGCGGCGAAGATACCTTGAAGGGCGGATCGATCGACGTGCGGATGTACGGCTATCCCTCGCCCACGCCGGAAAACATTACCGCCTGGTTCCGCGGCTGCATCGAGGAACGCGATACCTACGAGATCGACGATTACGACAACGTCGATCTGTCGAAAGCGCTCGATCTCGATATCGATTTGGTACCCACTCCCGGCGACGCCAAGACCCAATGGCGCCCGATGCTCAACGAGATCTCGTTCGAACCGGAAATCTGGTGGAACGGCACCGGCAGGTTCAAGTCACCCGCCACCACATCCAACGACTATCTGATGGCCGGCTGGGCCGGGCTCAGCGCCTGCCCCGCCGAGGCCCGCAAGCTTGACGAGATGGACGGCGGCGAGGTCGATGCCTACCTTTCCAGCCTCACTCCCGATGGCAGCACTTATCACGATATCGGGATGATCTGGGGTGGGCGCCTGCTTTCACCGACCGGGTTGTTCTCGAGCGAGAATGCAGATCTGTCGGGCAAGCCGACCAGCCGCCACATGATCTTCCTGACCGACGGCGAAACCGCGCCTTACGATCTGTCCTATGGAACTTACGGGATTGAGCCGCTCGACAAGCGGCGCTGGGATCCGCAGAAGCCTGCCCTGGGGCTAACGCTGACTGACGTGGTGGAGCGCCGCTTCGCCGTGGCCTGCCAAGAAGTGAAGAAGCGCAACATCACCGTCTGGGTGATAGGTTTCGGGGTCAGCCTGGATGACTTCATGACCGAATGCGCCGGCCCCGGTCACTATTTCGAGGCCAGGGATGCCGCCGAACTGCAAGACGTGTTCAGCAAGATCGCGGCGCAGATGGGCGACCTGCGGATCTCGAAGTGATGCGGCGGCTGTTTTCACGCCTGCGCCGCGACGAGGCCGGGGTTACCGCGGTCGAGTTCGCGATGATCTCTCCGGCGCTGTTCGTGATGCTGTTCGGGCTGTTTGACCTGTCCTACAACATGTACACCGCCGAAATGCTGCAAGGCGCGATCCAGAAGGCGGCGCGCGATTCGACCATTGAAGGCGCGGCATCGGATACCGCGCAGCTTGACAGTATCGTCACCAAGGCGGTGCACGCGGTTGCCCCGCATGCGACGCTGACCTTCTCGCGCACCAACTATGCCAATTTCACCGATGCCGGCCGGCCCGAGGACTTCACCGACCTCAACGACGACGGCACCTGCAACGATGGCGAGCCTTACGAAGATGCCAATGGCAACGACACCTGGGACGCGCTGGGCAAGGCCGGACTTGGCGGCGCGCGCGATGCGGTGCTCTACAGCGTGACAGTCAACTACAAGCGCGCCTTTCCGGTCGCCAGCTTCATTCCCGGGCAGACCGACGATATGACGCTGGTGGCCAACACCGTGCTGCGCAACCAGCCCTATGGCCAGTCGGATTCGCCGCCGGTACCGCCCAAGGGGAACTGCTCATGACCCTGCGCAACCTGGCCCGGTGCCTGCGCCGCAACCGTTCTGGCGTGGCAATGATCGAATTCGCGATTGGCGCGCCGTTCCTGCTGATGGCAGGCCTGTGGGGCAGCGAAATGGCCAACTATGCGCTGGTCAATATGCGGATCAGCCAGCTGGCGGAGCATGTAGCCGACAATGCCAGCCGGGTGGGCGATACCAGTACGCTGCAGAACCGGCGGATTTACGAGAGTGACATCAACGAAGTGATCTATGGTGCGCAGCTTCAGGGCGGCACGGGGCTTGATCTTTACGAGAACGGTCGGGTGATCGTTTCCAGCGTGCAGGTTTCGCCGGCAGGCAACCAGTACATCCACTGGCAGCGCTGCCGCGGGGCGAAGAACATTGCCTCGGACTATGGCGCAGAAGGCGCGGACCTGGGGACCGAGGGGATCGGCCCCGAGGGCGAGGAGGTGCTGGCCTTGCCCGACGACGCGCTGATCTTCGTCGAGCTGAACTACACCTATCAGCCGCTGATTTCCGAGAAGTTCCTGGGCAGCCTGGAAATCAAGGCCATCGCCTCATTCATGGTCCGCGACGACCGGGATATCAGCGAGATCTACCAGCGCGATCCGGCCAGCCCCGATCCGGTGCAGACCTGCAACCAGTTCAATGGCCGGGCCGTAGTCGGAAGCGACGGTAGCTTCAGCTAACGATAGCACACCTTGCGAACCGCTGCGGCGATCCGCGCCGCATCGATCATCGCGGCCTTTTCGAGGTTGGCGGCATAGGGCAGCGGCACGTCTTCGTTGCAGACCCGCAGTACCGGTGCGTCGAGATTGTCGAAGCCGTCCTCCATGCAGATTGCAATGATCTCGCTGGCGATCGAGCATTGCGGCCAGCCCTCTTCGGCCACCACCACGCGGTTGGTCTTGGCCAGCGAAGTCAGCACCGCCTCGCGGTCGAGCGGGCGCAGCGTGCGCAGGTCGAGCACTTCGGCCTGGATCCCCTCGCCCGCCAGCAAGTCGGCCGCTTCGAGCGCCAGCCCGACGCCGATCGAGTAGCTGACGATCGTCACGTCCTTGCCTTCGCGCATGATCCGCGCCTTGCCGATCGGCAGGACATGGTCGTCGAGCTCGGGAAGATCGAAGCTGCGGCCATAGACCAGCTCGTTCTCAAGGAAGACCACCGGGTCCTCGCTGCGGATCGCGGCCTTCAAGAGCCCCTTGGCATCGGCCGCGTCATAGGGCGCGATCACGATCAGGCCGGGAACATTGGCGTACCACGGGCCATAGTTCTGGCTGTGCTGCGCCCCCACCCGGCTGGCCGCGCCATTGGGACCACGGAACACCACCGGGCAGCGCATCTGCCCGCCCGACATGTAATTGGTCTTGGCGGCCGAGTTGATGACGTGGTCGATCGCCTGCATGGCGAAGTTGAAAGTCATGAACTCGACGATCGGGCGCAAGCCGCCCATCGCTGCCCCGGCCCCGATCCCGGCAAAGCCGTATTCGGTGATCGGGGTATCTATCACCCGCTTGGGGCCGAATTCATCGAGCAGGCCCTGGGTGACCTTGTAGGCCCCCTGGTACTGCGCCACTTCCTCGCCCATCACGAAAACGCGTGAATCGCGGCGCATTTCCTCGGCCATGGCATCGCGCAAGGCTTCGCGCACGGTACACTGGCGCATGTTGGTGCCGGCGGGCACCTCGGGGTCGGCCGGACGAGGAGCGGCTTCGGGCCTTACTGGCCCACCCCCAGCCCCTCCCGCAGGCGGGAGGGGGAAAGGTTGCGCATCAGGCTCCCCTCGCGCTTGCGGGAGGGGTTGGGGGTGGGCCACGCCCGCATCAGCCCCAATCACCGCAATCACCGTGCCGACTTTCACCCCTTCCGTGCCTTCAGCGACCAGGATCTTGCCGATCACGCCTTCGTCGATCGATTCGAATTCCATCGTCGCCTTGTCGGTCTCGATCTCGGCCAGGATGTCGCCGCTCTTGACCGTGTCGCCTTCCTTGACCAGCCACTTGGCCAGGGTCCCCTCTTCCATCGTCGGGGACAGCGCGGGCATTTTGAGTTCGATCGCCATCAGTAGCTCTCCACCAAGACATCGGTGTAGAGTTCGCTCATCTCAGGCTCCGGTGAGTTCTCTGCAAAATCAGCAGCTTCGTTGACCTTGCTGCGAATCTGCTTTTCCAATTCCTTGAGCCGATCCTCGGCCATGCCGCGCTTCAGCAGCTCGGCCTTGGCGGCGTCGATCGGATCGTGCTTGTCGCGCATTTCCTGGACTTCCTCGCGGCTGCGGTACTTGGCCGGGTCGGACATCGAGTGGCCGCGATAGCGATAGGTGATCAGCTCCATCAGCACCGGCCCCTTGCCGCTGCGAACATGGGCAACCGCCACTTCGGCGGCCGAGCGCACTTCGAGCACGTCCATCCCGTTGACGCTGATCCCGGGGATCCGGAAGGCCGTGCCGCGGCGGTGGAAGTGGGTTTCGGCCGAACCGCGCTGAACCGCGGTGCCCATGGCATAGCCGTTGTTCTCAACCACGAAGATGATCGGCAGATTCCACAGCGCGGCCATGTTGAAAGCTTCATAGACCTGGCCCTGGTTGGCCGCGCCATCGCCGAAATAGGCCATGCACAGCCCGCCGTCGCCGGTGTACTGGTGGGCAAAGGCCAGCCCCGCCCCCAGCGGCACCTGCGCGCCGACGATGCCGTGGCCGCCATAGAATTTGTGCTCGGTCGAGAACATGTGCATCGACCCGCCCTTGCCGCGCGAAATCCCCGCGCCGCGCCCGGTCAGTTCGGCCATGATCACTTTGGGATCAATCCCGTAAGCCAGCATGTGGCCGTGATCGCGATAGCCGTGATCACAGAGTCCTTGCCGCCATCGAGCGCCGATTGCAGCCCCACCGCGACCGCCTCCTGGCCGATATACAAGTGGCAAAAGCCGCCGATCAGACCCAGGCCGTAAAGCTGGCCAGCCTTTTCCTCAAACCGGCGGATCAGCAGCATCTGCTCATAGAAAGTCAGCAGCTCCGCGTCGCTGGCGGCATAGCGCGGGTTGGCGTCGTGGGCATCCTGCAGGCTGCGCAGCGCGAATGCTTCATCGCCGGCAGCGACCTTGCTGGGCGTCTTGCTCTTGGCCAAGTGGGGCTCCCCTGGGGTTGGAACGCTGGAGCCCAGCCTATAGGGGCAGTTTGCCCCAAGGGAAACCGCTCCCATACGTATTTCGATGAATGAATTGGCAGTCTTTGCGCCTGGCGGCGAGCCGAACGCGCTGCCTAATCGAGCAAGAGGACCATTTCGTCCGGATTGACCACGTTGAGGTTGGTCCGCAGCAATTGACCGGCAAGGTCGGGATCGACGTGATTCGGATCGAGCAGCGCGACGCGGTTGCGGATGACATTGGTATCCGCCGTGAGCCGCTGCAATTCCTTCTGACGTTCGGTCAGCAAGCGACTGTTTTCGCTCCAGGAAATAAGCCCGCTGGGGCCAAACAGGACCCAGGTGCCCATCACCAGCAGGCACGCGAGCGCCACGCCTTGCGTCAGCCGCTCATTCACCAGTCTTGGAGCACCCCGCCCGTTCATGGTTAACACTAGAATCACAATTGATTCAGCAGTTCAACCCCTAAGTTCGAAATTGAATGCAAGATGCGGTAAACGGAGTTTCCACAGCCTTGTTCACAAGGCGTGCGAAGTGGGGATTTTGGGAGTGGTGCGCCCGACGGGATTCGAACCCATGGCCCCCAGATTAGGAATCTGATGCTCTATCCTGCTGAGCTACGGGCGCGCCGGGCATTCCCATAGGCAGGGTTGCGGCGCGGCGCAATCAGTTGAGTTCGTCGGGCGGGGCAATCGGGAATGGCAGCGGCATCAGGGCAATGCCTTCGTCGATCAGTTCCTTGGCCTGTTCTGGCGTGGCCTGGCCGTGGATCGTCTCAGTCTCTGCCTCGCCATAATGTATCTTGCGCGATTCATCCGCGAAGTCCTTGCCGACCCAGCGCGACTGTTTGAGCGCTTCGGCCTGAAGCTGCGCCAGTTTGGCCAACACTTCCTTGGCCTCGGCAGGCAATTCGCCGCCGACCATCGGCTGCGAAGGGGCTGCCGGTGCTGACAGCTGGTTGCCCTTGCGAGCGACATTGGGGGCCATCACCGCTTTGCCCACATCGTCGCTGCCGCAGTGCGGACAGCTGACCAGCCCGCGCTGTTGCTGATCGGCAAAGTCCTGCGAGCTGGCGAACCAGCCTTCAAAGCGGTGGCCCAGGGCCCGGCATTCAAGATCGAAGACAATCATTGCTGCATGTTATGTGGCGATTTGCCGCTTGTTTGCAAGGCACGGCAGTTGCGCGCGCACCGCGGCAATCCGCGCCGGATCAAGCTCGACAAAGCTCAGCCCCGGAGCCTCGCCGCCCATGTCCAGCAGGACTTCACCCCAGGGATCGACCACCAGGCTGTGACCATAGGTCTCGCGGCCATCCGCGTGTTTGCCGACTTGCGCCGCACTGACCACGAAAGCAGTCGCCTCGATCGCCCGGGCGCGCTGCATGACGTGCCAGTGGGCCTGCCCGGTGGGCACGGTGAAGGCGGCGGGGATCGCGATCAGATCGCACTTGGCCCGGCCATAGGCTTCGAACAGCGCCGGAAAGCGCAGGTCATAGCAGACCGTCAGGCCTAGCAGACCCAGCGGAGTCTGGACCGTCACCGGCCCTTCCCCCGGCGCATAGGCATTGGATTCGCGCCAGCTTTCGCCAGTCGCCAGATCAACGTCGAACATGTGGATCTTGTCATAGCGGGCGACCACGGCGCCGCTCGAATCGATCACAAAAGCGCGGTTGGCCCAGCGTCCATCCTCGCGCAGCACTGCCATCGAGCCGATCGAAACCCAGATCCCCGCTCCGGCCGCAGCTTCGCGGACCTTGGCCAGGAAGGTGCTGTCGGCTTCGGCCACAACATGTGCGCTGCCACGTTCGCGGTTGCGATCGACCAGCGCCGACATTTCGGGCGTAAACAGCATCGAGGCCCCGCCCATCGCCGCCGCGCCGATCGCGCCGACGACGGTCTCGGCATTGGCATCGGGATCGATGCCAGAGCACATCTGCAACAGGCCAATGCGCTTGGACATCAAAGGCCCAGCATCGGGTCAAGCGTGCCGGCACGCTCAAGCACAAAAAGATCGTCGCAGCCGCCCACGGCTTCGCCGCCGATCAGGATCTGCGGGACAGTCGCGGCACTGGGAACGCGCTCCAGCATCTCGGCCTTCTTGGGTCCGCCCAGTGTGATATCGAACTCTTCATAGGCCACGCCCTTGGCGTCGAGCAGCGCCTTGGCGCGCACGCAATAGGGGCAGCCCCATTTGGTGTAAATCTCGACCTTTGGGGTGGTCACGGCGTGCTCCTCTTGAAACCTGGCGGGGCTATCATACATCGGGTCGGGTGTCATGGTCCGCAAGGCCTGTCGAAGGGGGATGATGCCAGTCGCGGGATGCCAATTTTGGGTTCCGCAATGCACAATTGCTCAAACAGAGGATTTTGCCATGAACCGTTTTGATTTCACTCCCTATCGCCGCACCATGGTCGGCTTCGACCGCCTGTTCGACCTCTTGGAAAACCAGACCCGGATGAACAGCGGCGACAATTACCCCCCTTTCAACATCGAGCGCCGCGGCGAGGATGCCTACCGGATCACCCTGGCGGTGGCCGGCTTCAAGCCCGCCGATATCGAGATTACCGCCCAGCAGAACCTGCTGGTGGTCCAGGGCAAGAAGGGCGAGGACACCTCGGCCGGGCAGTTCCTTCACGTCGGCATCGCCCAGCGCGGGTTCGAGCGCCGGTTCGAACTGGCCGACTATGTCCGGGTCGAAGATGCCAACATCGAAGACGGGCTGCTGTCGATCGACCTGGTCCGCGAAGTGCCCGAGGCGATGAAGCCCAAGAAGATCCCGGTCGGCACGCAGAAGGTGCTGAGCGTGGTCAAGGACACCGACGACAGCGCTGCCGCCTGATTTTCAGCCAGCGACAAAAAATTCGGGGGCGGAGCTTTTGGCGCCGCCCCCACGGCGCTTGCGCGCCGCCTTGCCTTTTCGTGATCGTCCGGGTCGCAGAAGACGATCAGATCGGGCAAGCCTGTGTCGTGGAACCTGGCAGGACCACGTGAAACCTCTGTGTGCGGTCATGGACCGCCACGCGGCAAGATACCCGCAACAGAATAGGATTTTTGCCCTTACAACCATTCTCCGGCAGGTCCCCTTACCTAACCCGAACAGGTTTCGATTCGATTTCCGAGCCGCTCGCTATCGGCTCCACGCCGCTTTGCGCAAGGTTTTTCGCGACGTTTGCGCGGTTCTTTCGAAAGGAAGCTGACGAAATCCCACTAAGCATCGGAAAGCATTGATCAAACCAGGCGAACCTGTTGCAAGGCTGCGGCAATGAACCCGGCGAACAGCGGGTGCGGATCGAACGGGCGGCTCTTGAGTTCGGGGTGGAACTGGACCCCTACGAACCACGGATGATCTGGCCGTTCGACGATTTCGGGCAGCAGGCCATCGGGCGACATGCCCGAAAAGACCAGCCCGCCCTTTTCCAGCCGCTCGCGGTAGGCCCCGTTGACTTCATAGCGGTGACGGTGGCGCTCGCTGATGCTGCTGGCCCCGCCATAGATCGCCGAAACGTGGCTGTTGCCGGCCAGCACGGCTTCATAGGCACCCAGCCGCATGGTCCCGCCCAGGTCGGTATCGGCGCCGCGCTTTTGCAGGCCTTCGGGGCTCATCCATTCGGTGATGATCCCGACCACCGGTTCGTCGGTCGGGCCGAATTCGGTCGAGCCGGCGTTAGCGATCCCGGCAGTGTTGCGGGCACCTTCGACGCAGGCCATCTGCATGCCCAGGCAAATCCCGAAGAACGGCACCTTGCGCTCGCGGGCGAAGCGGACCGAGGCGATCTTGCCTTCGGTCCCGCGCACCCCGAAGCCGCCAGGCACCAGGATCCCGTGCATCGGTTCAAGCCGGGTGACGATTTCCGCGTCGCCTTCCTCGAACAGTTCGGCGTCGATCCACTTGATGTTGACCTTGACCCGGTTGGCCATGCCGCCGTGGACCAAGGCCTCGTTGAGGCTCTTGTAGGCATCGGGCAGGCCGACATATTTGCCCACCACCCCGATCGTCACTTCGCCTTCGGGATGCTGGTAGCGATCGACAATGTCTTCCCAGCCCGAAAGGTCGGGCGCGGGGCTGGTCAGCCCGAAATGGTGCAGCACTTCGGCATCGAGCCCTTCGGCGTGATACTGCAGCGGCACCGCATAGATGCTGCGCGCATCCAGCGCCTGGATCACGGCTTCCTTGCGCACGTTGCAGAACAGCGCGATCTTGGCGCGCTCGTTTTCGGGCAAGGGATGCTCGCAGCGGCACAGCAGGATGTCGGGCTGGACCCCCAGACTGGTCAGCTCGCGCACCGAGTGCTGGGTCGGCTTGGTCTTGAGCTCGCCCGCGGCCGCGACATAGGGCACCAGGGTGACGTGGACCGAGCAGAACTTCTCCCGCCCCAGTTCGTTGCGCAGCTGGCGGATCGCTTCGATGAACGGCAGTCCTTCGATATCGCCGACAGTCCCGCCAATCTCGCAGAGCACGAAATCGAGGCCCTCGGTATCGGCCAGCGCGAAGTCCTTGATCTGGTCGGTGACGTGCGGGATCACCTGCACGGTCGCGCCCAGATAGTCGCCGCGGCGCTCCTTGGCGATGATGTCGCGGTAGATCCGCCCCGAGGTGATATTGTCCGCTTGCCGCGCCGAAACGCCAGTGAAGCGTTCGTAATGACCCAGATCGAGGTCAGTCTCGGCCCCGTCGTCGGTTACATAGACTTCGCCGTGCTGATAGGGGCTCATCGTCCCCGGATCGACGTTCAGATAGGGATCGAACTTGCGGATCCGGACCTTGAATCCGCGCGCCTGCAGCAATGCCGCAAGGCTTGCCGCCATAAGACCTTTGCCAAGCGAGGAGACCACGCCGCCGGTGATAAAAATGAACCGCGCCATGGGAGTCGGGCCTTAAGCCTGGTTGGGGGGCTTGGGCAAGCGCCCTTTGCGGCAATCCACAGCCCAGCGCGAAGAATCACGCCAGGCCGTTTGGAAATGCCGGGGATCAGTTGGTGGCGGGAGCCGCCGGAGCCGGGGCGTTGGTCGGAGCCGGAGCGGGTGCCAGCGCGCCGGTGTTGTTCAGCGGATTGACCGGAACGCTGCGATCGAGAGTATCGTCGATCGTGCGGTTGCCGCTGGACTGGGTCGCCAGGGCAGCCAGAACAATCGACAGCGCCACAAAGACAGTCGCCAGGATCGCGGTCAGCCGGGTCATGAAATCGGCCGCGCCGCGCGCCGACATCAGGCCTGCCGGGCTGCCCCCGGTGCCCAACCCGCCGCCTTCCGACTTCTGCATCAGGATCACGCCGACCAGCAGTGCGGCGATGATCGCCTGGGAAACGGTCAAGAAAACTAACAGCGACATGGGATATCCGCGAATTGTGGTGCTGGCGGGCATCTAGGCGCGCGCAGGCGATTGTGCAAGGCGTAGCGCCTCAATCGTCGCCCGGCCCCGCCGCTGCCAGCACGATCGACAGCAAGCTGTCGGCCATCAGGCTGGCCCCGCCGACCAGCGCCCCGCCAACATCGTCGCAGCCCAGCAGCTCGGCCGCGTTACCGGCATTGACCGAGCCGCCGTAAAGGATCCGCACCTCGCTGCCGGCTTCGCCCAGCAGCGCCACCAGCTTGGCCCGAATCGCGCGGTGCATCGCGCTGACATCCTCGGCCGAGGGAACCCGTCCGGTACCGATCGCCCAGACCGGTTCATAGGCCACGGTCAGCTGGGCAGCGGCGCCCTCGCCCTGCGGCAGCGATCCGGCGATCTGCGCGGTGACCACGGCTTCGGCCTTGCCGGCATCGCGCTGCGCCTCGGTTTCGCCAACGCAGACGATCACCCCAAGCCCGGCTGCGAGCGCCGCTTCGGCCTTGGCGCGAACATCGGCATCCTTTTCGCCGTGTATAGCGCGGCGTTCGCTGTGGCCGACAATCACGAACCCGGCCCCGGCATCGGCCAGCATCGCCGCCGAAACATCGCCGGTATAGGCACCCGAGGCCTGGGTATGGCAGTCCTGCCCCCCGACCACGATTGCCTCGACCGCCTCGGCCATTGCCTGGACCAGCGTGAACGGCGGGGCAATTCCCACCTGCACGCCCGGATGACGCGCAGCACCGCGATCGATCGCGCCCGCTTCGGTCAGCATGGCGCGCGTGCCATTCATCTTCCAATTGCCGACTATGTAGGGGCGCAATGCCATAATTCCGGTGTTCCTCACTGAACCTTCGGCTCGCTCTTGGGGCCAGCCTTGATCCCTCGCGGTTAGCGAAGCGGCGGGGCGCTTGTCAAAGCCCTTGCGACAAGCCGGGAAAGCCGGGAAAGCCAGTCCTAGCCCATTGCCTGCGCGGGCAATGATCCGTAAAGCGCGCCCAGAGCCGTGCCCGATGGGGCGCGAATGACACAACCAACCTGGCGATCCGATCCATGATCCAGTTCTTCCGTCGTTTCTTCGAATCCAAGCTGGGGGTCGGGTTTACCCTGGGCTTCCTGGCGCTGATCGCCGTGGCCTTTGCCGGCGGCGACATCTCGGGTTCGGGCGGGTTCGGTGCCTTCTCGAGCGGCTCCAAGATCGCCAGCGTGGGCGATGAAAAGATCACCGCGACCCAGCTTGAAAGCCAGTTGCGCCGCGTGCTTGACCAGCAGCGCCGCGACAATCAGCGCCTGACGATCAAGGACTTCCTGGCCAACGACGGTCTTGAGCGGGTGCTTTCCCGTATGATTGACAGCAAGGCCACGTTGCAGTGGGGCGAGGATCATGGAATCCACATCGGCAACCGCTTGATCGACAGCGAAATCGCTAGCAGTCCTCAAGTTCAAGGTCCGGACGGCAAGGTCGATCGCCTGCTGTACCAGCGCGTGCTCAGCGAACGCGGAATGACCGACGGCCAATTCCGCCAGAGCGTCTCCGAACAGCTGATGGAGCGCCAGCTGCTGGGATCGACCACGATCGGGCTGAAAATGCCGCGCAAGATCGTGCAGCGTTATGCCACGGTGGTGACCGAGCAGCGCAAGGGCACGATCGTGCTGCTGCCGCCCGCCGCCTTTGCCCCGGCGACCAAGCCCAGCGAGGCTGAGATTCAGGCCTGGTACAATGGCCACAAGGCCGACTACCAGCTGCCCGAACGCCGCACCGTTCGCTATGCGACCTATACCGATGCGGTGATCAAGGACCTGCCGCCGCCGACCGATGCGGAACTTGCCGCGCGCTACAATGCGGGCAAGGCCAAGTATGCCGCCACCGACAAGCGCAAGCTCTCGCAACTGATCCTGCCGACCGAGGCCGCGGCCAAGCAGATCCTGGCCGATCTGGGCACCGGCAAGACGCTGGAAGCATCGGCCCGCGCCAAGGGGCTGGCGGTTGCCTCGCTGGGCAGCCTGACCAAGGAAGCCTATGCGCTGCAAAGCTCTGCCGATGGCGCCAATGCGGTCTTCGCCGCCGCCAACGGCAAAGTCGTCGGCCCGTTCAAGGCCCCGCTCGGCTGGCTGGTGGTGCGTGTTGACGGGCGTGAGACGATTGTCGGCAAGTCGCTGGAACAGGCCCGGCCCGAACTGGTCAAGGAACTGACCGACCTCAAGCGGCAGAACGCAATCATCGAATTCTCGACCCGGATCGAAGATGAATTCGTCGGCGGGGCCAGCCTGACCGATGTGGCCAAGGAATTGGGGCTTGAGATTGTCGAGACCCCTGCGCTGACGATCGATGGCGCGGTCTATGGCCAGGACGGCGCGACGGCTCCGGCGGTGCTGGCATCGGTCCTGCCGACCGCTTTCCAGATGGACGGCCCGGGATCGCCGCAGCTGGCCCAGATCAAACCGGGCAAGCTGTTCATGGTCTTCGATGTCGGCAAGCTGACCCCGGCCTCGCCCCCGCCGCTCGCCGATATCCGTGAGCGCGTGACCGAAGATGCTCGCATCGCCAAGGGTGCCAAGGCCGCCGAAGAGGCCGCGCGCAAGCTCAAGGCGCAGATCGAAAAGGGCGTGCCGGTCGAAGCCGCGGTGGCCTCGCTGGGCGTCTCGCTGCCGCCGGTTGACCGGGTCGATATGAACCGCCAGCAGATGCAGCAGATGGGCCAGAAGGTGTCACGTCCGCTGTTGGTGCTGTTCGCCACCCCGCGCGGAAAGGTTACTCTGATGCAGGGCCCGCGCCAGCGCGGCTGGTACGTGGTGACCGTGACCGAAGCGACCCCAGGCAGGATCGCCGAGAACGACGAGCGGCTGAAGGGTCTGAGCGGCAGCCTGCAGGAATCGCAGTCGGGCGAATTTGCCGAGCAGATGAGCGCCGCTTTTCGGGGTGAAGTGGGCTCCAGCCGCAACGAAGACAACTTCAAGAAGCTGCAAAGCCGGCTGGCCGGCGGCAATTGAGGCAGTGAGCGCAGGCACCGAAAACCGCGCGGCCGCCGCTGCGGCGCTGGCTTCGGGTCAGGCCGGGGTAGTCTGGCGGCGATTGATCGCCGATTGCGAAACCCCGGTTGGCGCGGCGGCCAAGCTGATGGTCGAAGGTCGCGGCGACTACCTGCTCGAATCGGTCCAGGGCGGCGAAGTGCGTGGGCGTTACAGCCTGCTCGGCCTCGATCCCGACCTGGTGTTTCGTGCCGAGGGCGACCGGGCCGAAATCAACCGCACCTGGCGGCAAGACCGCGAGGCTTTCGCAGCCCTGCCCCTCGGCAGCCTGGCTGAATTGCGCGCGCTGGTTGAGGCTTGCCGGTTCGATGTCCCCGCCGCGCTGCCTCCGGCGCTGGCCTGTCTGGTCGGCTACTTCGGCTATGAGACCTACGGCCTGGTCGAAAAGCTGCCGCGCCCGCCGGAAAATCCGCTGGCGCTGCCCGACATGCTGTTTGTCCGCCCGGCGCTGGTGCTGATCTTCGACCGGCTGAGCGATGAGCTGTTCGCAGTCGCTCCGGTCTGGCCGGGCAGCGGTTCGCCCGAGGCGACGGTTTCTGCCGCCGAAGACCGGATCGACTCCGCCTTGCGCCGTCTGGGCGAACCCCTGGCCGAAGCACCGCTCGACGCGACGCTGCCCGAACCCGTGCTGCAACCGGTCATGGCCGAGGGCCAGTACCGCGACATGGTGTTGCGCGCGAAGGACTACATCGCGGCGGGCGATATCTTTCAGGTGGTGCTGGCGCAGCGGTTCACCTGCCCGTTCACCCTGCCCCCCTTGGCGCTCTACCGCGCGCTGCGCCGGGTCAACCCCTCGCCGTTCCTCTATTTCCTCGACCTGCCGGGCTTTGCCCTGACCGGGTCGAGCCCCGAAATCCTGGTGCGCGTGCGCGATGGCGAAGTGACGATCCGCCCGATCGCCGGGACGAGACCTCGCGGGCTAACGCCCGAAGAAGACCGCGAAAATGAAGCCAGCCTGCTCGCCGATCCCAAGGAACGCGCCGAGCACCTGATGCTGCTCGACCTGGGCCGCAACGATGTCGGCCGGGTGGCGAGCACCGGCTCGGTCCGCGTGACCGAGAGCTACACGGTCGAACGCTACAGCCACGTGATGCACATCGTCTCGAACGTGGTCGGCCAGCTCGATAGCGCCCATCACGACGCAATCGACGCGGTTTTCGCGGGCTTTCCTGCCGGTACCGTCAGCGGCGCGCCCAAGGTGCGCGCCTGCGAGATCATCGCCGAGCTCGAACCCGAAACCCGCGGCGCCTACGCGGGCGGCGTCGGCTACTTCGCCCCCGACGGCAACCTCGACAGCTGCATCGTGCTGCGCACCGGGGTGGTCAAGGACGGCGTGCTCCACGTCCAGGCCGGCGCCGGGATCGTGGCCGACAGCACCCCCGAATACGAACAACGCGAATGCGAGGCCAAGGCCGGGGCGCTGATTGCGGCGGCCAGGGAGGCTGTGCGGGTGGCGGGTGAAGTGGGCTTTGGGCAGT
>PNJT01000026.1 GCA_013822005.1 Novosphingobium sp.
AGGCGGCCGATCTGGTCACCCGCAAACTGGGGTACGAGGCCGGCGGCGTCCTGGCGTCACTTTTTGCCGAGATCGCCAGCGATTGCGGCGATGCGCCCGGGATTGCCGAGCTGGCCAAAGCCTGCGCCGGGATCGCGGATTGGATGAGCAACGAGGCCAGCCTTGACGACAAGCTGGCCGGTTCGGTCCCGTTCTGCACGATGAGCGCGGTGGCGGTGGCCGGCTGGCAATTGCAGCGCCAGGCCCGCGACGGCGCGGGCGGCGAGGCCAAACGCGTGGTGGCGCGGTTCTTCGCGACGCAGATTGCCACCGAAGCGCTGGGGCTCAAGGCCGCGGCCACGGCGGGGGCGGGGCTGCTCTATGCGCTCGATGCCGAGGTCTTGGCGGGATGAGCGACGAACTGGCCCGGATCGCAGCGGCGCTCGAGCGGCTGGCACCGCCGAGTGCGGCCGAAGCCGACTGGACCGGCGCTCCGGCCTATGTCTGGGACGGAAAGCCGCGCGCCGTTGCCGCGATCAGCGCACCGCCGCTCGACCTGCTCAAGGGGATCGACACGCAGAAGGACACGGTCAGCGCCAATGTCGCGCGGCTTGCGGCCGGCCACGCCGCGCATGACATGCTGCTGTGGGGCGCGCGCGGTATGGGCAAGTCGGCGCTGCTGCGTGCCGCTGTCCTGGCCGCACAGGAGAGCGACGCGAGCGCGATCGCGCTGGTCCAGGTTGCGCCCGAAGCGCTTGCCACCCTGCCCGCGCTGTTCGCCGCCCTGGCGGGGCAGCCGCGCCGCTTTCTGGTCTTTATCGACGATCTCGGCTTCGAAGACGGCGACAGCGCCGGACCGCGCGCCTTGCGTTCGTGGCTTGAAGGCGGGGTCGACGCGCGACCGGGCAATGTCCGCCTCGCCGTCACTTCGAACCGCCGCGCGATCGTTCCCCGGCACCTCAGCGAGCAGGACGATCCGATCAATCCGCGCGATGCGGTTGACGACAAGCTGGCCCTGGCCGACCGCTTCGGCCTGTCAGTAGGCTTCCACAATTGCAGCCAGGATGATTACCTGGCGATCGTTGGCGGCTATTGCACCGCGCATGAGCTGAGTTGGGACCAGCACGAAGCCCTCGAATGGTCCAAACGCCGCGGCGCGCGATCGGGCCGGGTGGCCTGGCAGTTCGTCACTGAGCTGGCCGGGCGGGCTGGGCTGGAGCTTTAGCTCGGCTGGGTTCGCCGTTCGGGCGCTGCGCTTTGCCGAAAGGACAGAATAGTTCACGCAGAGACGCGGAGAAGAAAGTGGAGGCGCAAAGGGGTAGCTCTGTGCCGCGAAGCGGCGACAGCCACTTTTCTCGCGTCAAACGCTAGGGCACATTGAGAAGTCGGCTTCGCCGCAGGCGCAACACCTCTGCGCCTCTTTTTCTTCTCTGCGCCCTCTGCGTGAACCCCTTCCAAGCACTAGGCTTGCGGTCAGCCCAAGCTACTGTTGCCGCACCGTCGAGTCCTGGCCCAAGGTTGCCTTGTACTGGGCATTGGGGTCGCTGCTGATGCTGCGCTGCGGGGGCATGCGGCCGGTGACGACTTCCTTGAGCGCGGGCGCAGGGGCGGCGCCCGGGGCGATCACCCGCCAGATGATCCCGGCGGTATCGTCGCTGATCAGCAGCGCGCCATCTTTGGCCCAGGCGACCCAGGTCGGACGTCCGCGGGTGGTGCCCTGGCCGGTCAGGAAGCCGGTCAGCAATGGCACCGGCAGCCCGGTGGGATTGCCGTTGGCATCGAACTTCACGAAGACCACGTCATAGCCTGACAGCGGCGTACGGTTCCACGATCCGTGCCGCGCAATTACCGCGCCATTGGTGAAGTCAGGCCCCAGCCGCTCACCGCCCTTGACGAAGACCAGGCCGAGGGGCGCGACATGCGCGCCCAGCGCATATTCAGGCTTGCGGACAAAATCGTCGAGGAATTCTGGAGGGGCAGCCTTCACCCGGTCATCGTCGTGCTTTTTGAACCAGACCCACGGCCAGCCATAGTGCGCGCCGACCGGAACATTGGTCAGATAGTCGGGCACCAGATCGGGGCCGAGCATGTCGCGCTCGTTGACCACAGTCCACAGCTCGCCGGTGTGCGGGTTCCAGTCGAGCCCGTTGGGATTGCGCAGCCCTTGCGCATACTGGCGGCCATAGCCGTCCTTGGTCAGATCTTTTTCCCAGATCGCGGCGCGGCCCTTTTCGATCTCCATGCCGTTTTCGCCGATGTTCGAGGCCGAGCCGACCGCGACATAGAGCCGGTTGGTATCGGGGCTGAGCAGGATATTGCGCATCCAGTGGTTGCCGGCGGCGGGCAGGTCCATCACTTTGCGCGGGTCGCCGGCCAGCGCGGTTTCGCCCAGCTTGTAATCGAACACGATCACCGCATCGTGGTTGGCGACATAGAGCCGGTCATCGGCCCAGGCGAGGCCCGAGGGCGAGGCCAGGTGCTTGTCTTCGAGCAGAGTGAACTTTTGCTCGGCCGCGCCGTCGCCGTCGCCATCGCGCAGCAGCACCAGCCGGTCGGGCGAAATGCCGTGTGCACCGGCGCGCTTCATCAAGGCCTTGGCGATCCTGCCGGTGATCCCCGAACCCATATTGCCGCCCGGCGCATCGGCCTCAGCGGCGATGACATCGCCGTTGGGCAGAGTGTAGATCACCCGCGGATGGTTGAGCCCTTCGGCAAAGCGGACGACCTGCAGGCCTTTGGCCGGGATCGGAGCCTCACCGGCCTTCCAGCCGACCGGCTTGGCGATCGCCACCGAGGGGATATTCTCAGGCCTGGGTTCGACCAGCACCGGATCCTTGCCCGACAGTTCGTCAAGCGTGTGCTGGGCGGGGGTGCCGCGCCAGACCCAATAGGAGAACGCGCCAAGGACCAGCAGGACGACGGCGAGGGCGACAAGCAGCTTGCGTTTGGTCGACATGGCGTCAGAGATAGGGCCAAGCCGCGCGCGCGGCAACCGATTAGGCGAGACTATGTATCAATTTGCCCCCGTTCCCGGCCAGCCAAAGGCCGAGCTGTACGAAGAACTGGCTCAGGCGGCCGCCGCGCTGGTTGCCGGAGAGCGCGATCAGGTGGCCAATATGGCCAACCTTGCGGCGCTGATCTGGCAATTCGTGCCGCAGCTCAACTGGGCGGGTTTCTACCGCATGGTCGAGGGTGAGCTGGTGCTGGGGCCGTTCCAGGGCAAGCCCGCCTGCATCCGCATTCCGCTCGACCGCGGTGTTTGCGGCGCAGCGGCGGCCAGCGGCCAGACCCAGCTGGTCGCAGACGTCCATGCCTTTCCCGGCCATATCGTCTGCGATGCCGCCAGCCGCAGCGAACTGGTGGTGCCGGTGGTCAGACAAGGCGAGGTCCTTGCGGTGATCGATCTCGACAGCCCTGAACCTGCCCGGTTCGACGCCGAAGACGCCGCCGGGATCGAACGGCTCGCCAAACTGGTCGCCACGCTGCTCTGACGCCAACACTTCACTGTCAATCCGCACCGTTTCGGGACAGCACCGCCGCAATGCGATTGCCGCGCTTGGAACTGTGCGGCCCTTGATGCTAAATTCCGCGTTAGTGCCGGAATCGCCCGGCCACCAGGGGATTGCCATGAAGTCTCGACGTCTCAAAGTGCCGCTGCTGGCCGCGCTGTCGGTCGCTTTTGCCGCGCCGGCGCTGGCCCATCCAGACCAGGCGCCGATGCCCGATCCGCGCCCCGAATGGCCCGGAGCACAGGCCCCGGCACCGCACCCCGGCTATGACCGTGCCGCTTACGAGCAGTCCCGGGCCGACTGGCTGGCCGAATGCCGCGCCAATCGCACCAACAGCGGCAAGACCGTGGGCGGGGTGGTACTGGGCGGACTGGTTGGCGGCGTGATCGGCAACCGGGTGGCCGGGCGCGGCAATCGCACGGTCGGCACTGTGGTCGGAGCGGCCGCCGGGGCGGCCGCGGGCGGAGCAATCGGCAGCAGTGCCGACCGACGCGCGGCGCGCGACTACTGCGAAGCCTATCTCGATCGCTACACCAGCCATGCTCCGCAGGGCTATTACGGCCACGGCCAGCAGGTCTCCTGGGGCTATGCCCCGGTGACGGTGATGATGCCGGTGGCGATGGTCCCGGTCGCCGCGCCGGTCCAGCCGCAGCGCGAATGCAAGGAAACGATCGTGACCGAGGAATGGGTGACGGTCCCCGGCAAGCCCCACATCCGCTACATCCCGCCGCGGCGCGCACCCGACAAGCGGGTGCGGGTGAACTGACCAACAAAGGGGGCCTCGCGGCCCCCTTTTTCTGGATAGAATTGGCTATCGACCGAAAAGCCCCTCCCCGCCGGGGAGGGGTTGGGGTGGGGGCTCGACGCTGGCGTGGCACCCCCATCCCAACCCTTCCCCAATGGGGAAGGGCTAACGAAATTCGGCCGCGCCTCGTTCATGCTAAAGCTTGCGCCCGATCAGTTCTTTCATGATCTCGTTGGTCCCGCCGAAGATCCGGGTGACCCGCGCGCCGCGCCACATCCGGGCGATCGGGTATTCGTTCATATAGCCTGCCCCGCCGAACAGCTGCAGGCACTTGTCCATCACTTCCCATTGCAGGTCGGTGTGCCACAGCTTGGCCGCCGCGCCTTCTTCGGGGGTCAGTTCCTTCTTCAAGTGCCGGGCCAGCGCCCAATCCAAGTGCGCCCAGCCGACCTGAAGTTTGGCCTTGAGGTCGGCCAGCACAAAGCGGCTGTTCTGGAAATCGAGGATCGGCTTGCCGAAGGCCTTGCGGTCGCGGGTATATTCGACCGTCATGTCGAAGGCGCGCTGCGAGCTGGCCATGGCCGAGACCGCGATCGACAGGCGTTCCTGGGGCAATTCGCTCATCAGATAGATGAAGCCCATGCCTTCCTGGCCCAGGCAATTGGTGATCGGCACCCGCACGTCCTCGAAGAACAGTTCCGAGGTATCGGCCTCATCCTGACCGATCTTGTCGAGGTTGCGGCCGCGCTTGAAGCCCTCGCGGTGCGCTTCGACCAGCACGATCGACACGCCCTTCCAGGCCGGCTGCACTTCGGTATCGGTCTTGACGCAGACCAGGATCAAGTCTGCGTTCTGGCCATTGGTGATATAGGTCTTCGACCCGTTGATCACATAATGGTTGCCGTCCTTCTTGGCGGTGGTGCGCATCCCCTGAAGATCGGAACCGGTGCCCGGTTCGGTCATCGCGATTGCGGTGATCACTTCGCCCGCCACCATCTTGGGCAGCCATTCCTTCTTCTGCTCTTCCGAGCCGTGGGCGATGATGTAGTTGGCGACGATGTCTGACTGGAGCGAGAAACCGGTCGTGACCCCGCCGTGGTAGGCGCTTTCTTCATCGACAATCGCGTTGTAGCCGAAGTCCAATCCCAGCCCGCCGTACGCTTCGGGAACGGTCGGGCAAAGCAGGCCCAGTTCGCCCGCCTTGGGCCAGATTGACTTGGGGACGATCCCGGCTTCGGCCCATTCGGCCTGGTGCGGGGCGATCTCTTCCTGGACGAAACGCCGCACAGTCTGGCGGAAAGCCTCGTGATCTTCGGTATAGGCGGTGCGGGCCAGCTGATCCATCGACATCGGGTGATCCTCTTGTTGCAGGCTTGGTTGCAGCAAGGCCTATCCCCCGGGGCCGCGCGCGGTCAACCGGAATTTAATCGGACGATTAAAGCCGCGCGGTCATGGACTGCGCGCAATCGGCGGCGAAACCGTGGCGGCGGCCGGGCTGGGGGCCAGCCGCAGCTTTCCGAGTCGCTGTGAGGGGTGCGCCCGATCGATCCGGAGCTCTGCACCCAGGCCCAGACCCAGTGCCGCCGCGCTCTTCGTGCCCAGCCGCATCCGGTACTGGCCATAGGGCACGCTATCGAACAGGACATAGCCGTCAAAATCGCTGGCGGTCCTGAACAGCACGTTTCCGGCCGGATCGGTCAGCTCGATCGTGGCCCCGCCCACCGCTTCGCCATCGGGGCCGAGCAGATAGGCCTCGATCTCACCGGTGGGTGCCAGCGGCAGCAGCACTTTGGCCGCCACTCCAGGACGCGGAACCACCACCATGCCGCGGCCTTTGGGGCGCAGCAGCGGATCCTCCAGCTTGCCTTCGTCAATCGAGACCAGCACCGGAACATAGGGCAGCAGCCCGTCGATCACGGTCCGGCCCGATCCGTTGGTCGGCTGTTCGGCATGGCGGAAACCGGCCTCGACCGAGACGCCTTCAATCCCCGGCTCGCCCGCCTGGCGCAGGCCATCGCCATTGTCGTCGCGGAACACTTCGACGGCGGCCTGGCCTTGCTCGGCGAGGCGCTCGCGCGACAGGCGCCAGCCGCCATCGACCGGGTTCGGCCCCATCGAGAAGGCCAGGGTCAGCCCCAGCGTTTTCGCGCCGCGATTGTCGATCGAGCCTTCGCCGCGCAAGGCGAAGCGTTTGAACTGATGTACGTAACCCAGCGTAAAGGTGCGCCGGTCGGACGGCTGGTCGATCTCGAACGAGCCCCTGATGCTCGATTTCTCGCCCAAGGGAGCATCGACTACAAGCTGAGCCTGCTGGAACCCGGGGTGGTTGCCGTCCAGTCCGAAGCGCGCTTGTCCGCGCAGCTGGACTTGCCCGATCCGGGTGTTGCCGACCAGCGAAAGCAGGTTACCCTGTCTTTCATTCTCGGTCAGCGCCGGATTGCCCGAGACCGCCCGGTAAAGCAGTTCGACGGTCAGGCTGGCCCGGCTGAACCGGAACGAGCCCTGCGTTAGCAATTCGGTAACCTTTACGCCGTTGCGCCCGGTTGTCTGGCGCGCGCCCACTTCGACGGGCAAGCGCCACCCCCCCAGCTTGAGCGTTCCGCCCAGCCGCAGATCGAATTCGCTTTGCTGGCGCAGCGAAACCTGGTCGCTGTCAAACGCACCATCGACCCACAACGCGTAGCCCGAGAAATTCACGCCGCCCGCACGCCCGATCACTTCACCGCGCAGCGCTCGTCCGGCCCCCAGTTGCTGGGCACCGGACAGTTCGACCAGCGCCGGCCCGATCGAGCGGCGCATTACGGCTTCGAAGTAATGACGTCGGCGGCCGGTCAACACCAGGCTGGTGTAGGAGGCGCCAAGGGTGGTTCGTCGATCGATCCCGCGTTCGACCCCAACGCCCCAGCGCCAGCCGGTCAGCGGGTCGATCCCGCGCCGCGACGTGCCGATCAGGTCCTTGCCCTGTTCGACCACCCCGGCCCAATACCAGGTCTTGCCGGCCGGCAGGTTTTCGATGCCCACCGGATAACTCGATCGTTCGCGGCGGATCTGGCCTTGGGGGCCATAAAGCACCACATCGAAGTCGTTCTGGCCGAACACCAGTTCAATGTCGGCGAATTCAAAGCGTCCGTCGCCGCGATTGGCCTGATAGGCTCGCAGCACACCGTTGCGGTAAAGTTCGGCGTCCCAGCCGGTCGGCAATACACCGCGCAGCGTGGCCACGCCAAAGCGCGAGGGCAGGCCCAGCGGGCGATTGGTGACAAAGGCCCCGCGGCCATAGGAGCTTTGCGCGCTCAATGCGGTTTGCGGGGTATCGACATCGCCCACGGCGATCCGAGTCGCGCCCAGCGGGCCCAGCATCCCGCCTTCGGGATCGTTGCGATAGAGCTTGAGGCGCAGCGAATCCGGGGCGACGCTGTCCACCCCGGCCAAGCGCGCCGAATAGCTTATGCCCAGCACTTCGCCGCTGGCCAGGCCTTCGTACTGGACGATCGCCCCGCCGCGGCTGCTCCAGCGGCCCTGGACCTGGACATCGACCGACGGCGTGCGCCAGCTTTGATACGGCGCATCGGCCTTGGGCAGGCTGGCCAGGTTGAACTGCACGTCATCGGGCTTGCGAAGTCGCGCGGCGCGACTTTTGCGCTCGATCGCTTCAAGGAACGGCAGTTTCTTGTCGGTTTCGAGCTTGATAGCGAGGTTGCCAAGGTCTGGCTTCAGCCGCACGCCCATCCAGTCCGACAGCGCACTCAGATCCATGCACCAGCCTTCGGGTGTGTCATGGATCGCCCCGGCCGGGATCGCAGCGCGTCCGTTCACGGTTTGTACCGTATTTGAATCGCGATCGATGGTGAGGCGCTGATCCTCCGCGAACAGCCAGCCAGTCGCGCGGCGCGACTTCTTGTCGAGCCGAACCGGCAGGTCCAGTGTCTGGATCAGATCGGCGAAATCGATGCAGACCCCCTTGGGGGTCTGATAACCGCGGATCGTATCGCCAACCTTGTACGAACGGGTGTGCAGTTCGAGCAGCAGCGCGTCGTCTTCGTTCGCGCTCCAGCTCTGGGCGAGCACCGGAACCGACCACAGGCCGAAAGCCGCCGCACCCAGCGCGACGGCCTGCCTGATCGATCCGAGCCTGCGTGTCATGACGTCAATCTGTGGCCAACCCACTGATATCAGGCGATATCAAGGGAAAACCGCCAAGGTTTCGGCAAGCAAGCCCCCGCCGTTCTCGGCCAGTTCGCGGTATTCGATTTTCACCGGCCCGCTCAACTTGGCCAACATTTCGGCTGGGACCGGGATCTGCACCTTGCGGTGATTGATCTCGGCATAGACCGCGATGCCCTTGAGTTCGAAAAGTTGCTCGCCGCGCGCATTCTTGCCGATCAGCGCCCCATAGACCGAGCGTTGCCCGGTGCGGTTCATGTCGAGCTCGACGAAAGTGCCGTAAGAAGTCTTGAGCAGCCGCGGATTGGCGAGACTCGCCCCGCCCTCCAGCCGCCCGCGGCGCAGGAACACCGGAATCGTGATCCCATAGACCGGCACCAGCCGGATCGAGAGGCCGCTCGCTTCGGCAGCGGCGGCGTCTTCGGGAGCCTGCGCGGGCGGAATCGCCCGGAAGTTCAGATGCACGCGGTATTCGCCGTCGGCCAGGCCCTCGGGCGGCCGCACCGCGATCCGCACCGATTGCGGCTGGCCCGGCAGCAGGGTGATTCGCCGCGGGGCAAAAGTCACCATTGCCAGCGCGGTCTTTTCGGCCTGATTGGCGTCGGCTTCCTTGACCTCGTCGAAATCGCCGCTCTCGCTCATCCGGCGCAGTTCGGCGGAGATCCGGTACGTAGCCGGCTTGCTGCCGATATTGCTCAGCACCACTTCGGCGCTGCCGCCCTGGTTGATCACCACCCGGGTCGGCGCGACCAGCAGGTCACCCTGGGCCCGGACCGGTGCAGCGGCGAGTGCGGAAAAGGCAGCCCCGGAAATCAGCAGGCGGCGCAGCGACGAAGAAAGCGACATCAAGGACCCCTCGATCGTTACCGCAAAGTGCAAGGCGCACTGCGGGAATTCCCCTGAGGGCATAGGCAAACAGGGTTAATTTTGAGCTAAGGGTAAGTGGTCGGAGTCTGTTCCACTGATGTGGAGGCAACACCGGCCCGCTCCCCCTCCCGGCCACCCGACACTCGGTTACCCTATGGGTGGCCGGGAGGGGGAGCGGGCCGGTGTTGCTCTTGTTTCAGCCTCGCTGAAACAGCTTCAAACCAATAGGGCCGCACCCGCGCGTGGCGGATGCGGCCCTCGATTTCACGCCCGGGTCGGGACGGAAACTGGCTTACTGGTATTCAACCGAAACGTTGAACGTACCGTTGTAAACACCGGCAACCTGGTTCGAACCGACGGTCAGCGTGCCGCCGACGTTAAAGGTCGCCTGGCCGGTGGTCGGGCTCAGCTGGAACGCACCAGCCGGGTTGGTGTTGAAGCCGCCGAGCGACATGGTTTCGGTGCCGCTTACGCGGGTAAGGTTGACCGGAGCCGACGGCAGGGTCAGAACGACCGTGGCGCCGTTGGAGCCGGTGACGGTGAAACCGGCCGGAGCGCGGGTGCCGGTCGAGATCAGCGCGCCGGTCTGCGACACGGTGTTGTCGGCGTTGACGGTCACAGTGCCGCCGGTGTTCGGAGCGATCAGGCCGAAGTCGAGCGCCGAATCGGCGGTCAGCGTCAGCGAGCTGAGGATCTCAGCGGTCGCGGTGGCGGTGGCGGTGGCAGCAGCCGAAGCCGAAGTAGCAAACGAAGCAGCGGCGAGCGCGGCGCCGACAGCAGCAAGACGAAGCGAATTACGCATAATTATCTGGTCCCTTCAAAGTGCCAGCAGCACGAAGCTGCCCCGGAATGGCTGGCAAACCCCCCCATTCGCAGCACCCTAAGTAGGAACACAGTGTTCAGTGTTTGCTGATCGTTGTGGTTAACAAGACAGCGTCCAAAATTAACCCCTTCTCGGGGAAATTGCCTAGATTCCGCCGCCGGTTAGCCGTTGGCAGATCAGATCGAGCTGATCGAGCGTACGGTAGCGGATCGTGACTGCACCCGAACGCGGATCGGCATCGGTGTTGATCCTGACCGACAGGCCCAGGAACTCCTCCAGATGGCTCTGGACTGCGGCGATATCGGCCGCCGCACCCGAATCGCCCGTGCCGCGCGCACGGCGCGGCACCTGGGCGGGCGCATTGCCGCGCCGGACCAGCTTTTCGACTTCACGAACCGAAAGGTGTTTGGCGATCGCCTGGACGGCCAGCTCAAGCGCTCCCTCCGCCCCGATCAGTGCGCGCGCGTGACCCATCGAGAGCTTGCCTTCCTCGACCAGCTCGATCACCGGCTCGGGCAAGGCCAGCAGGCGCTGCAGATTGGCGACATGGCTGCGGCTCTTTTCGACCAGCCGGGCGATCTCGGCCTGGGTCAAGCCATCGTTTTCGGCAAGGCGGTGATAGGCGCGCGCTTCTTCGATCGGGTTGAGATCCTCGCGCTGCAAGTTTTCGATCAACGCCAGCGCAGTGATCTCACGATCATCCAGATCGCGAATAATCGCTGGAATTTCATGGAGTTGTGCGCGCTGTGCGGCTCTCCATCGACGCTCACCGGCAACCAGCCGCCAGCGCCCCGAGCCATGCGGCGTTACGATCACTGGCTGGATCACCCCGCGAGCGGAGATCGAGGCAGCGAGTTCAGCCAGCGCGGCTTCTTCAAAGCGGCGGCGCGGCTGGCCGGGATGCGGTTCGATATCGGTGATGCGCAGCATGGCCATGCCCGAAGCAGGCTTTGCCTCGGATCCAGCACTCGAGCCTGCTTGCGGCGCAACCAACGGCTCTTCGCGCCGGGTCTCGCCCAGCAGCGCGCCCAGCCCGCGGCCCAGCGCCGGACGCTTGGCGGTGCTTTCGCTACGGGCAACGGCAATACGGACGACCGGATCGTCGCTCATGCGGCTTTCCTCTGCTGCGGGAGTCGCGAAATCAGCTCGCGCGCAAGGGCCATGTAGGCCTTGCTGCCCGAGCAGGTGTGATCATAGATCAGCGCCGGCAAGCCGTGGCTGGGCGCTTCGGAAAGCCGCACATTGCGCGGAATGACCGCTTCGAACACCAGCTGGCCCAGGCACGAGCGGACATCGTCGGCAACCTGATCGGTCAGCCGGTTGCGGCGATCGAACATGGTCAGCGCCACGCCGATGATCCCCAGGTCGGGATTGAAGCGCTGCTGCACCCGCTCGACCGTCTGGAGCAGCTGCGAGAGCCCTTCCAGCGCGAAAAATTCACACTGCAGCGGCACCAGCAGGGTATCAGCTGCGGTCAGCGCGTTAAGCGTCAGCAGGCCCAGCGAGGGCGGGCAATCGATGAACACGATGTCGTAGCCGTGCTCCCCGGCCAGCGCGGTGCGCAGCCGGTCGGTGCGGTTGTCGACCGAAACCAGCTCGACTTCGGCGCCCGAGAGGTCTTCGGTGGCCGGAACGATGTCGAGCCCCGGAATTCGCGTGGGCAGCGCGCATTGGCTGAGCGGAAGCTGTTCGATTACCAGATCGTAGGAGGAGCTGGTCCGGTCCGCTGCGGCGATGCCGATCCCGGTCGAGGCGTTGCCTTGCGGGTCGAGATCGATCAGCAGCACTTTCCAGCCGGTGGCAGCCATCGCGGTGGCGATGTTGATTGCCGTGGTGGTCTTGCCCACTCCGCCCTTCTGGTTGGCGATCGCAACGCGAATCACGGCTTTTTCCCCTTTTTTGCAAACTTTCCGGCAACGCTTCCGACAATCACTCCCGATTCGGAGTCGCTGAGTGATTGTTCCACGTGGAACATATGGTTCCAGCCGGTCAGGTCCAGCAGTTCCTGCCGGGCCGAGCGCCCTTTGGGCAACAGCCAGACCGTTTCGCTTGTGGAGAATCTTGCGGATAGCTCAAGCAATTTGGGTAGCGGGGCAAAGGCCCGTGCCGAAATGACGCGGAATTCGCCGGAGGGAACCAGTTCGAGGCGGCTTCCCTCCACCCGCGCGCGGTCCAGGCCCAGCGCGATTCGCGCCCGATCGAGCCATTCAATCCGGCGCGCGCGCGATTCGACCATCACCACCTCACACTCAGGCCGTAGCGCGGCCACGACCAGCCCCGGGAAACCCGCTCCCGTCCCCAGATCGAGCCAGGGCGAGGACGTTTCACGTGGAACATGGGCCAGAAGCTGCGCCGAATCGGCAATGTGCCGCAACCACACCGAATCGAGGCTGGCGGCGGAAACGAGGTTCTGGCGGGAGTTCTCTTCGCCGAGCAGCCGCACCAGGCATTCCAGCCTTTCAGCTGAAGCGGAATCCCATTCCGGCAAACCTTCCAGCCATGTCCGGGCCTCGGCTTCGTTCGACAGGATCATGCCGCCCTGCGCCGGGCATGGACCAGCAGCGCCGCCAGCGCCGCCGGAGTGATCCCCGGCACTCGGCCGGCCGCCGCCAGCGTTGCCGGACGCGCCGCGCTCAGCCGCTCGACCATCTCACGAGACAGTCCGGGGATCGCGGCATAAGGAAAGTCGTCGCCCAGCGGCAGCGCCTCGCCCGCACGCAGATCGCGCAGCTCGCTGTCCTGCCGCGCGAGGTAAGGTGCATAGGCCGCATCCTCTTCGATTTCGGCGAGCAATTCAGCATCTTCGGGCAGTTCTTCGTCCAGCCAGGGCACCAGCTCGGCCAGCCCCACTCCGCCAAAGCGCAGCCATTCGCGCAAGGGCAGCCGCCCGGCATCGGGCCGCACCGGCAGTCCGGCATTGGCCAGCTCGTTGCTGGTGGCGGCACGGTCCAGCGCCGCATCGACCCGCGCCAGCTCAGCCCCGCGCCGAGCGAACCAATCGGCGCGCTCTTCGCCGATGCAGCCCACCTGGAGCCCCAGCGGGGTCAGCCGGGTCGCGGCATTGTTGGCGCGCAGCCGCAGCCGGTATTCGGCCCGCGCAGTGAGCATCCGATAGGGCTCGGTCACCCCGTGCAGCGTCAGATCGTCGATCATCACCGCCATATAGCTGTTAGCCCGGTCGAGCGCGGGCGGATCGCGGCCCAGTACTTGTGCTGCCGCATGCAGACCAGCCATCAGCCCCTGTGCAGCGGCCTCCTCGTAGCCGGTAGTGCCGTTGATCTGCCCGGCGCAATAGAGCCCCGGGATTACCCGCAGCTCCAGGCTGGCACGCAGCGCGCGCGGATCGACATGGTCGTATTCGACCGCATAGCCGGGCACTTCCATCTCCACTTGCTCCAGCCCCTCCATCGTCCGCAGCATGGCGTGCTGAACATCGCTGGGCAGCGAAGTGCTGATCCCGTTGGGATAGACCAGGTGGCTGTCGAGCCCTTCGGGCTCAAGGAACACCTGGTGCCCGTCGCGGTCGGCAAAGCGGTGGATCTTGTCCTCGATCGAGGGGCAATAACGCGGCCCCGAGGCCCCGATCGCGCCCGAAAACAGCGGCGAGCGGTGCAGATTGGCGCGAATCACGTCATGGCTGCGCTCATTGGTGCGCGTGATCGCGCAGAACAGCTGCGGCAGGACCCGCCCCGGACCGAGCGGTGACATGGTCCAATGCTCGCTGTCCGAAGGCTGTTCTGCCAACCGCGCCCAGTCGATCGTCCGCCCGTCGAGCCGCGGCGGGGTCCCGGTCTTGAGCCGCGCCATCGGCAGTTCGGCTTCGCGCAATTGCGCCGCCAGCCGCTGCGCCGAAGCCTCACCGATCCGCCCGCCGATCAGCCGCTCTTCACCGCGATAGAGCAAGCCGCCAAGGAAAGTGCCGGTGCACAGCACCACGGCGGCAGCTTCCAGCGAAGTGCCATCGGCAAGCTCAATCCCCTGCGCGCGGCCACCAGCCATGCGCAGCGCCGCCGCTTCCCCCGCAATCACGGTCAGGTCGCCCTGCTGGCCGAGCAGCCCCTGCACCGCCGCCTTGAACCGCGTGCGATCGGCCTGGACGCGCGGCCCCTGCACCGCGCTGCCCTTCGAGCGGTTGAGCATCCGGTAGTGGATCGCCCCCAGATCGGCCGCGCGGCCCATGATCCCGTCGAGCGCATCCAGTTCGCGCACCAGGTGGCCTTTGCCCAGCCCGCCGATCGCCGGGTTGCAGCTCATCGCCCCGATCGCCGCCGGATCGAAACTGACCAATGCGACATGCGCGCCCATCCGCGCGGCCACAGCGGCGGCTTCCACCCCGGCATGGCCTCCGCCGACAACAATGACATCGAAACGCTGCATGATCGGCTCGCGCCTTAGCGCAGCGATGTTTCACGTGGAACAGATTTAGCGTCGCGCGTAGCAAGAATGTTCCACGTGAAACATTACTTCCCAATGCAGAACCGGCCGAACAGCGTGTCGAGCATGTCTTCGGTGGTGGTCCGGCCCAGCAGGGTGTCGAACGAAACCCGCGCCAGCCGCAGGCCTTCGGCGGTGAGCAGCGGGTCCTGCTCGCGGCGGGCCTCGCCCAGTGCGCGGGCGGCTTCGCGCAGCAGGTCGTGCTGGCGCTGGTTGAGCGCGGCTTCGCCGGGTTTGGGCATGGCCTGGCGCGCGGTCTGGATCAGGTCGGCGCGCAGCTCGTCGATCCCGACCCCGCTGATTGCCGAAATCCGGTGACGGGCGTGTCGTTTGACCAGCGAGTGCTCGCGGTCGATCTGCGAGGCGATCTCCCAGGCTCCATCTGGTCCCTCGCCTACCGGGCCGAGCCACAGCACCAGGTCAGCGCGGTCGAGCGCTTCCAATGCGCGTTCGATCCCGATTGCCTCGACCTCGTCGCTGACGGCATCATGCAGCCCGGCGGTATCGGCAAACAGGAACGGGATGCCTTCATAGCTGACCGGGCGGGTCAGGACATCGCGCGTGGTTCCCGGGATCGGCGTGGCAATCGCCGCGTTGGCCTGAACCAACACATTGAAAAGCGTGCTTTTTCCAAGGTTAGGCGGACCCGCGATGACCACCCGGAAGCCCTCGCGCAAGGTCTCCGCACGGGGCCGGGCCAGCCAGGCCCCAAGCTGCGCCTCCAGCGCGCCGATTCGCAGCGCAAAGGTGCCCGGCAGCGTCGCGACGTCGTCTTCATCGGAAAAGTCGAGCACTGCTTCAAGCGCAGCGGAAAGCTGCAGCAGTTCGCCGCGCCAGGCCTCGACCGTGCGCGAGAAGGCCCCTCCGGCCATGGCCATCGCGGTCTGGCGTTGAAGCTCGGTCTCAGCCTCGAGCAAATCAGCCAGCCCTTCGGCCTGGGCCAGGTCGATCTTCCCATTGGCGAAAGCGCGGCGGGTAAATTCGCCCGGCCCGGCCCGGCGCAGCCCCGGCAGCTTGCCCAGCGCTGCCTCGATCGCACCGATCACCGCGCGGCCGCCGTGGCACTGCAATTCGGCGACATCCTCGCCGGTTTCGGTATTCGGTCCGGGCAGCCACAGCACCAGTGCCTCGTCGAGCACTTCGCCCTTGGCATCGCGCAGCTTGGCCAGGCTGGCATGGCGCGGTTCGGGCAGGCGCCCGGCCAAAGCCGCCAGCGCGGCTCCGGCTTGCGTCCCGCTGACGCGAATCACACCGATCGCGGCAGGTGGCGCGCCGCTCGACAAGGCAAAGATGGTTTCGGTCATGGACAGGGGAGCGGCGTCAATCCGCGTCCTTTTTCTTGGAGGCACCGGCGGCGAAGGCACCGCCGCTTTCCATGAACTGCTGGAACAGCTTCATCCCCACCTGCCCCATCGGCGCGAGGTTCTTGGCGAATTCCTGCACCTGATCGACCGAGCCCGCGCCCTTCATCGCCTTGGCAATCGCCTCGATATAGACGCCGTTGGCCTTGGATACGTCGGGCAGGCCCAGGAAAGCGCGCGCTTCCTCGGGGGTGCAATCGATCTCCACATGGACTTTCATCGTGCAATCTCCTCACCGCCCAATTTTTCGTGGGGCCAATCCTCCCCGCACCCTTGCTGGCATAGCCCCTTCACAAAGTCCACGACGCGCTTAAGTGAGGAACGAAGCAGCATCAGGAGCCAAGCCCAATGTCCGAGACCGTCCAGATCCCCTCGCTCAAGCACGATGGCCAGATCCCGGCCTATGTGGCGCGTCCTTCCGGCACCCCAAAGGCGGCGATCATCGTCATCCCGGAGATCTTCGGAGTGAACCCGGGGATCCGCCAGAAGGCCGATCATTGGGCCGCCAAGGGCTACCTGGCAGTCGCCCCCGATATCTTCTGGCGGTTCGCACCGGGAATCGAACTCAACCCCGATGTCGAGGCCGAACTCAACGAGGCTTTCGGTTATTTCCAGCAGTACGATCCATCCGCCGGGGTTTACGACATCGAATCGGCGATCAAGTGGATCCGCAGCATTGAAGCCGTCGCCAAGGTCGGCTGCGCCGGCTACTGCCTGGGTGGGCGGCTGGCCTATATGGCGGCGGCGCGCACCGATATTGACGCTTCGGTCGGCTACTACGGGGTGATGATCGACACCATGCTGGACGAGGCGCACCACATCGCCAACCCGCTGATGCTGCATATCCCCACCGCTGATCACTTTGTCGGACCCGAGGCGCAAGCTGCGATCCATGCCGCGCTGGACGATCATCCGCGCGTCACGCTGCACGACTATTCCGGGCTCGATCACGGGTTTGCCGCGGAAATGGGGAACCGCCGGAATGAGGCCGGGGCGCAGCTGGCCGACAGCCGCACCGAAGCGTTCCTCGTGGAACATTTGGGCTAGAGTCCTTTCCGCTGCCGCGAAGGCAACACCAGCCCGCTCCCCCGGCCCGACCACCCGTGACATGGTACCCTTCGGGTGGTCGGGCCGGGGGAGCGGGCTGGTGTTGCACCTGTTTCAGCCGCGCTGAAACAGACTAGCTGTAGTTTCCGATCGCCTCGAAGATCCGGCTGATCGCGGCGCGGTCAGCCTCTTCGATTTCGGGCCGCCAGATCTCGAACAGCAGGATCACCCGCTGCTGCGGGCCATCATTCATGGCCTCGTGTTCGATCGAATCGTCGAAGACCAGCGGCACCCCGTCCAGCCATTCGCGCCGTTCGGAGCCGACCCGCAGCCAGCACTGCGGTGCGGTCATGATCGGCACGTGGCAGATCAGCCGCGTGTTGAGCATGCCATAATGCGGAGCGATATGCGCGCCCGGCAGCAGCCGCGACCAATGCGCGTTGGGCGAGCGACCGGGGGTCTGGACCAGCGGCGCATGGCTCAGCGCTTCCATCGTCGCCGGGCAGCGCGCGGCGTTCTCTTCCACCACAGCCCCGTCGCGCCAGAAATGGAACGCGCTCCAATCCTGCTTGCCCAGCAAGGGGTTGTTCGGCGCCGGCCGGTTGACACTGCCATGGACGTAAGGGGCAAAGCCATCGGCCCCGCCAGCCAACACTTCAGCCAGCTCGCGCTGCATCTCCGGGACCAGCGCCAGCATCGGCCCGAACCAGGGGAACTGCGCCGGATCGTAGAACCGCTGCTGCGGAAGGCCAGGGTAATAGAACACCGAGGGCTGCTGGAAATAGAGCTCGCGCTTGCCCAGCAGCAGCTCGATCGCTTCGCTCATCGTTGGCGAAAGGTCGGTCCCCAGCGCGTCAAGCAGATAGGCCTCAAACCCGCCCTCGGCCTGGCGCAGGTACTTCTGGGCACGTTCATGCAAGGCGGCCAGCGGCGGCGGCACCTGGCCATCGACGCGCGCCTGGTTGAGCGCCGCCGTATAGAAGCTCGAAGCAGCTCTGGCATCGCCGGCCTGCTCGCGCAAAAGCCCGCGCATCAGTAGCGCCCCGACATCGCGCGGCGCCAGTTCCAGCTGCACCTCAAGCGCCGCTTCGGCCGCGCCGCGATTGCCCAGCGCCAGTTCGGCCTGCGACAACGCCACCCAGTTCATCGCCTCACGCGGCAACGAGGCCGCAGCCCGGCGCAAGTGTCCCGCTGCGCCTGCCATATCGCGCGCGGCCAGTGCGCCAAGGCCTGCTGCAAGGGGGTCTGGGGGTGCTTCGCTCATGACCCTTGCCTCATAGGCTGGAAATAGGCGCCAAGCCAAGGCATGGTCGCGCTGAGACAAGCGAAAGGCATAGGAACGATGAGCGCAAGAGCAGGAGTGGCCGGCTGGCACGCCTATATGGAAAGCGGCGGCGATGCCGATCTGCTGGCCGCGCTGCTGGCCGAGGAGCCGGTGTTTCACTCACCCGTGGTCCACACCCCGCAAGCCGGCAAGGCCAAGGTCATGATGTACCTGCTGAGCGCCGCCAAGGTGCTGGGCAATGACAGCTTCCGCTATGTCCGCGAAGTGGTGGAAGGCAACGATGCCTTGCTGGAATTTACCGCCGAGATCGACGGCATTCTGGTCAACGGGATCGACCTGATTACCTTCGACGATGCAGGGAAGATCAAGGATTTCAAGGTCATGGTCCGTCCGGTGAAGGCGGTCAACAAGCTGTGGGAGATGATGGCGGCGCAGCTTCAGGCGGCGGGTTGAGCAGCGCTTCGTAAGGGTAGATCATCTTGGTCCAAGGATGCGCAAAGCTCCGTGTGAATCCTATCGAAGTCAACCACGAAGCTGAATACCATTTGGCCTTTGTCGGTCATTTCATAGAAATTGTGATTCGAATCGGCGAATATTATCTTCCCAGCTGAGACTGTCAGGTAGCGTATTCTCTGTTCACCGTGACTAAGGTTTGCACGGTCGGCTGTCCATTTCTCGTCTTGAAACTCGACAAGCGATTTTTTCAGAGCGCTCACTGAAGCGCCGTTTGCAAGAAGTCTAGATATCACCTTTAGAACTAGAAGCTCTCTGAAATTGTATCGTCGGCCCTTTCCTCGGCGTTTTTCCTTGGATGCGCCTCGTACAAGCACGCCACTTCGCTCCAAGTAGTCGAGCATTGCGACTGACTTGAATCCACAAATAGCGACAGTTCGCTTCGCAGATACCGACTCAATTTGCATAGTTCTGCGCAGAACTATGTTTAAAACTGCGCAGTTTCACAAGGATTACCCTCTTTCGGTACGTCAGGCACAATATATAGTTGCCTATGTAGGATTGACCCACCTTATCTGGGATGAGAGATTAACCATCTCGGAAGTCAGAAAGGGGGTGATTCAATTGTATTTCGAGAAATACCAACAAGGCCAGCAATGGCGCTGGCGCCTTAAAGCCGCCAATCACGAGATCATCGCATCAGGCGAAAGCTACGTTAGCGAAGCCGGGTGCGACAATGCGATCAATCTCGTGAAGGGCACGACGGCTACCACACCTGTCTACCGTCTCTAACGGTAACACCACCGAGGGCCGGGTCAATCCCGGCCCTCATTTTCATTGCTTGAAGCAAGCCTGTAGGAACCCAAGCCGCTCCTCCACCCCCGCCAAGGGCAGC
>PNJT01000027.1 GCA_013822005.1 Novosphingobium sp.
CTCTTAATCAGCGGGTCCTAGGTTCGAGCCCTAGTGCGTCCACCATTCCTTTCCAAACCAGGCCTAATAGCTGCGCGGCAGGCCGAGCACGTGTTCGGCCAGGTAGCTCAGGATCAGGTTGGTGCTGATCGGGGCGACGGTATAGAGCCGCGCCTCGCGGAACTTGCGCTCGACATCGTATTCCTCGGCAAAGCCGAAGCCGCCGTGGGTCTGCACGCACATATCGGCGGCGGCCCAGCTGGCTTCGCTGGCCAGCAGCTTGGCCATGTTGGCTTCCTCGCCCGGATTGCCGCCCGCGTCATAAACGGCTGCGGCATGGTGCACCATCAGCTCGGCCGCGCGCATCTGGGCATAGCACCGCGCGATCGGGAACTGCACGCCCTGGTTCTGGCCGATCGGGCGGGCGAAGACGTTGCGGTCCCTGGCATAGTCGGTGGCCTTGCGGATAAACCACTTGGCATCGCCGACACATTCGGCCGCGATCAGGATTCGCTCGGCGTTCATGCCTGAAAGGATATAGCGAAAGCCCTTCCCTTCCTCGCCGATCAGGCTGCTGGCGGGGATGCGCAGATCGTCGAAGAACACTTCGGTGGTCGAATGGTTCATCATCGTGCGGATCGGCTTGATCGTCAGGCCGTTGCCGACCGCTGCACGCATATCGACCAGGAAGATCGACAGGCCTTCGGTCTTCTTGGTCACCTGCTCGCGCGGGGTGGTGCGGGCCAGCAGCAGCATCAGGTCGGAATGTTCGGCGCGGCTGGTCCAGATCTTCTGGCCGTTGACCACGTAAGTGTCACCATCGCGCACCGCGACGGTGCGCAGCGACAGTGTATCGGTCCCGCTGGTCGGCTCGCTCACTCCGAAGGCCTGCAAGCGCAGCGCGCCGCTGGCGATCCCCGGCAAGTACTGCGCCTTCTGCGCGACCGAACCATAACGCAGCAGCGTGTTCATGATATACATCTGCGCGTGGGCGCTGGCACCGTTGCAACCGCTGGCCTGGATCTCCTCCATGATCACTGCCGCAGCATCGAGCTTGAGGCCTGAGCCGCCAAACTCCTCGGGGATCAGCGCGGCAAGAAAGCCGGCCTTGGTCAAGGCATCGACGAACTCGCCCGGATAGGCCCGCTCGCGATCCTTCTCACGCCAATAGTCTCCGGGGAACTCGGCGCAGAGCGCCTGCACGGCGCGGCGGATTTCGGCGATATCGTCGCTTTCGGTCATTGCCGCTTCTTAACCGTTCGCTTAAGGTGCGCAAGCCGCACGGTCGCGATCGACGACCGATCGGCCAACAGGAGGGATGTGACTATGCGCAAGGCAATTGCCCTGACTGCCATTTTGCTGGGTTCAACCGCGCTGCTTTCGGGCTGTGACAAGGTCAAGCAAGCCGTGACCGGCAAGGCCGAGATCGCCAACACCGCCTACCCCGAAAAGGTCTTCTGGGGCGATACCCACCTCCACACTTCGAACTCGCCCGATGCCTTTGGCTTTGGCACCAGGCTCGATCCCGAAGCGGCGCTGCGCTTTGCCCGCGGCGAAGAAGTCACCTCCTCAACAGGTCAGAAGGCCAGGCTCGCCCGCCCGCTCGACTTCCTGGTGATCTCCGACCACTCGGATGGTTTCGCGACGGTCAAGAACCTCTACGAAGCCCCGCGCGCGATGATCAGCGACCCGACGCTGCTGCGCTGGTACGACTTACTGCACAAGGGTCCCGAAGGTTCGATGCAGGCTACTGCCGAACTGATCGACGCCAAGGCCAAGGGCACCCTGCCGCCTGAAATCCTCAACCCCAAAGCGGCTGAGGACATGCTCAGGAAAGACTGGCTGTCGCACATCGCTGCGGTCGAACGCTACAACGAACCGGGCAAGTTCACCGCTTTCGTCGGCTTCGAATATACCCTGATGGACGAAGGCCGGAACCTGCACCGCAACGTGATGTTCCGCGACAGCGGCAACAAGGCAGCGACCGTGCTGCCACTGGCCTCGTTCGGCACGGTCGTGCCCGATGGCCTGTGGGACTATATGGACGCCTATGCCGCCAAGACCGGCGGCAAGATGCTGGCGATCCCGCACAATTCGAACATGTCGAACGGGCGCATGTTCATGATGACCGATCCGTCCGGCGGGCCGATGAGCGCCGAATATGCCCGCCGCCGCCTGGCCCACGAACCGGTTGTCGAGATCACCCAGATCAAGGGCGACAGCGAAGCCCACCCCTTCATGTCACCCAACGACGAGTTCGCGGGCTATGGCACCGCGGGCTGGGAAATCGGCGACCTGATGATGGTTGAGCGCAGCACGCCCGAAATGCAGCCCGGATCATACGTGCGCGAGGCGCTGAAGCGCGGGCTGCTGATCGAGCAGCGCACCGGGGCCAACCCCTATGCCTTCGGGGTGATCGGATCGACCGACAGCCACACCTCGCTCGCCACCGGGGACGAGGACAACTATTTCGGCAAACACTCCGGGGTCGAGCCCAATCCCAAGCGCGCTACAGAACCGCAGAACCTGGGTACCCGCGATGGCCGGTTCGGCTGGAACTACCTGGCCAGCGGTTATGCCGCGGTCTGGGCGACCAGCAACAGCCGTGAGGCGATCTTCGATGCGATGATGCGCAAGGAAGTCTATGCCACCACCGGCCCGCGAATGACCGTGCGGTTCTTTGGCGGGTGGGACTTCAAGGCCGAAGACCTCAAGGGCAAATGGGTCGAGGCTGGATATGCCCGCGGTGTGCCGATGGGCGGCAACCTCAAGGCCGGCGGCAAGGGTGCCCCCAGCTTCATTGTCTCGGCGCTCAAGGATCCGCTCGACGGCAACCTGGACCGGGTTCAGGTCGTCAAGGGCTGGGTCGATAGGGCCGGAAAAGCGCACGAGAAGGTCTTCGACGTGATCTGGAGCGACATGGACGGCAAACGCAAGCTGGCGGTCGGCAAGGTTCCGGCAGTGGGCGATACGATCGACCTGGCAACCGCGACTTACCAGAACACGATCGGCGCGCCCGAACTGTCCACCGTGTGGAGCGATCCGGAATTCGATCCCTCGCTTCGCGCGTTCTACTATGTCCGCGTGCTGCAGATCCCGACGCCGACCTGGATGGCTTACGACATGGTCAAGTACAAGCTGAACCTGCCGCCCGAGATCCCGCTGAAGCACCAGGAACGCGCCTATACTTCGGCAATCTGGTACACTCCGGCATAGAAATTTGGCCAATCTGACAATGACGTTCAAAGACAACCTCCGGCGGTTCCTGAAGGAGCCGCTGGTCCACTTCCTGATCGCTGGCGCCCTGGTCTTCTGGCTGATGTCAGGCCGTCCGCCCGACCTTGGCGAGCGGCGGATCGTGGTCAACGAGCGCGTTGCAGGCGCAATCGCCCAGCGCTTCCATGACAGCTTCCGCCGCTTGCCATCGCAAGACGAGCTCGACGGGCTGATCCGCGACTATGTTCAGGACCAGGTCTATTACCGCGAGGCGCTGGCGCTGGGGCTTGATCAGAACGACGAGGTCGTGGTCCGCCGGATGCGCCGCAAGATGGAAGGGCTGGCGGTTGCCGACGCCGAAGCCGCAACGCCTTCGGACAAGGACTTGCAGGCGCTGATCGACAAGGACCCGGCCCGCTATGCCGAAGATCCGCGCACCACTTTCCAGCAGGTCTATCTGGGTGCCGATACCCCGGAAAACCGCGCCCAGGCCGACATCAAGCTGAAGCAGCTGCGCGCCGGGCAAAGCGCCAGCGGCGTGCCCGCCCCGCTTCCGGCCCGGCTTGACGGCGCCAGCGCCAGCGAGATTTCGGGCATGTTCGGCGATGAGTTCACGCTGTCTCTGCGCAACCAGCCCACCGGGCAATGGCTGGGTCCCCTTGCTTCGGGCCTGGGGTTGCATCTGGTTCGGGTCGACAACCGCGCCGCTCCGGCCCCGCCCAGCCTGGCCACGGTCCGCCAGCGGGTGGAGAACGACTGGCGCGCCGCGGCGGTCGCCAAGTCCCGCGATGAAAGCTACGCCCGCATCCTCAAGGGCTATGACGTGGTGATCGAGCTCGAAAAATGAGGGCTTGGCTGCGTCTGTTCCTTGCGCTTGCCGCGCTGGCATTGGCTGGCCCTGCCCGCGCCGACGAGCTGCGTCCGGGCTATCTTGAACTGACCCAGCAGGACGCGCGGCAATGGAAGATGGTCTGGAAAGCCCCGGTGCTGGGCGGCCTCGCCACCCGCGCGCGGCCGCACTTTCCGGAGTTCTGCACCCAGTCGCCGCCCGTCGCCCGGCTTGAGAATGCCTCGCTGGTCGCCACCAGTGTGCTGACCTGCAGCAAGGACCTGGCGGGCAGCACGGTCGGCATCGCCGGAATGGACGGGGCCTTCACCGATGCCCTGCTGCGCGTCGCGCCGCTGGACCGCCCGGTCCAGGCCGCGCGGCTCACCCCGCACCAGGCCATGGTCGAGATCGCCACGGTGCCCGACAGCTGGGAAGTGGCGCGCAGTTACCTGGTTCTGGGGGTGGAACACATCCTGGAAGGCTATGACCATCTGCTGTTCGTGATCGCGCTGGTGCTGCTGCTGGCGCGGCCCTGGGTGGTGATCAAGGCGGCGACGGCCTTTACCCTGGCCCACACGTTCACGCTGGCCGGATCGACGCTGGGGCTGTTCGGCCTGCCGCAAGCCCCGGTAGAGGCGCTGGTGGCGCTGTCGATTATCTTTCTCGCGGTTGAGATCGTCAAGCAGGATCCGGGCAAGCCGCGCCTCTCCGAACGCATCCCCTGGGTGGTGGCGTTCGGGTTCGGGCTGATCCACGGCTTTGGCTTTGCCGGGGCGCTGCGCGAAATCGGCCTGCCCGAAGGCGACGTGCCGGTGGCCTTGTTGACCTTCAACATCGGGGTCGAGCTGGGTCAGTTGCTGATCATATCACTGGTTCTGGCAGTGATTGCCCTGCTGCGCCGGTTCAAGCCGGTGGCTTTGCGCCCCTCTACCCTTGCCGCGACCTATGCAATCGGGATAACGGCCAGCTTCTGGTTTATCGAGCGCATGCTCGGCTGAGGAGAGTTTCGATGTCTGATGCCCCGGTTCTATACAGCCTCGATGCCCAGGGCATTGCCACGATCACGCTCAACCTGCCCGAAATCCGCAACCCGATTTCCGACCTCGACCTGATCGAGGCCCTGCTCGACCGGCTGAGCGATATCGAGAACGATCCCAACGTCCGCGTCGCGATCCTGACCGGGGCCGGTCCCGCTTTCTCGGCGGGCGGGAACCTCAAGACGATGATGCCCGATGCAGGCGGGCTCAACGCCAGCCTGCCGGCGCGCACCCGGCGCAATTACAAGAGCGGGATCCAGCGCCTGCCGCTGGCTTTCGCGGCGCTGGAAGTGCCGGTGATCGCCGCGGTCAACGGCCCCGCCATCGGCGCCGGGCTGGACCTGGCCTGCATGTGCGACCTGCGTGTGGCGGGGGAGAACGCCAAGTTCGCCGAAAGCTTCGTCAAACTGGGGATCATCCCGGGCGATGGCGGAGCCTGGCTGCTGCAGCGGATCGTCGGCTTCTCCAAGGCGGCCGAACTGACCCTGACCGGGGAAACCATCGACGCTGCCGAGGCGCTCCGGATCGGGTTGGTCAGCCAGGTTGTGCCTGACGATCAGCTGCTCGACGCCGCGCACAAGATGGCCGCGCGGATCGCCTGCAACCCGCCCTTCGCGGTGCGGATGGCCAAGCGGCTGATCTGGGATGCAGCCTCGATGTCGATCGGCCAGGTGCTCGAAATGTCGGCCGCGATGCAATCGGTCGCGCATGCCACCAAGGACAATGCCGAAGCGGTCAACGCTTTCCTGGAAAAGCGCAAACCGGTGTTCAAGGGCGACTGATCCAAGCAAACCCAGTGCGTTCGTGGTGAGGAGGGACTGAGCGCATGCGAAGGCCCGTCTCGAACCACCGCGTGCGCACGCCAGTCCTTCGAGACGCGTCTTCGCTACGCTCAGCCGCTCCTCAGGACGAACGGATACGGGGAAAATGTGACTCTGATGTGGAGTATCACATTTTAATGTGATAACCCGCGAATCATGGCTACGAACATCATCGAACGCGTCCGCCGGCTGGTTGCCGATGGAGGCATGTCCCGCTCTGGCCTGGCCCGCGCGGCCGGGCTTCACGCCAACACCCTGCGCGATTGCACGGAAGGCGACTGGAACCCCACAACCGAGACCTTGCGCAAACTCGAAGCCTTCCTGTGGGACAGCGACGAAAGCCCGGTGTTGGTCGGAATCGAGGAGATCATCGACGAGGCCCGCAACGGGCGGATGTTCATCCTGGTCGATGACGAGGACCGCGAGAACGAGGGCGATCTGGTGATCCCGGCGCAGATGGCGACCCCCGATGCGGTCAACTTCATGGCCATGCACGGCCGCGGGCTGATCTGCCTGACCCTGACCCGCGAACGCACCGAGGCGCTGGGCCTCGAACTGATGAGCCGCAACAACGGCACCCGCCACGAAACCGCCTTCACCGTCTCGATCGAAGCGCGCGAAGGGGTCACCACCGGCATTTCCGCCGCTGACCGCGCGCGCACCGTCGCGGTGGCGATCGATGCCGGCAAGGGCAAGCAGGACATTGTCACCCCCGGCCACGTCTTCCCGCTGATCGCCCGCGATGGCGGCACGCTGGTCCGCGCCGGGCATACCGAAGCCTCGGTCGATATCTCGCGCCTTGCCGGCCTCAACCCCTCGGGCGTGATCTGCGAGATCATGAACGAGGACGGGACCATGGCGCGAATGGACGATCTGGTGCCCTTCGCGCGCAAGCACGGCCTGAAAATGGGCACGATCCGCGACCTGATCCAATATCGCCGCAAGCACGACCACCTGGTCGAATGCGTCAGCGAAGCGCCCTTCACCTCGGACTACGGCGGTGATTGGACTGCCAAAAGCTATCGCAACAAGACCGACGGCACGGTCAACATCGTTTTGCAAAAGGGCCATGTGGTCTCCGACGAGCCGACGCTGGTGCGGATGCACGGCATCTCGATCTATTCCGACGTGCTGGGCCAGCCCGGTCCGCGCAAACGGATCCTCCAGCGCGCGATGGACGAGATCGGCCGCGCCGGTGCGGGGGTGATCGTGCTGCTGATGCCCACATCCCCCGAACAGCTCAACGCCGAAGTATCGCGTTCGCCCTTGCCCGAGATGGACCTGCGCGCCTATGGGATCGGAGCACAGATCCTGGCGGACCTGGGCATCCACGACATGGTCCTCCTGACCAATTCGCACCGCAATATTGTCGCGATCGAGGGTTACGGCCTCAATATCGTCGGCGAACGCCCGATCCCGGAGTAAGTGATGGCCCGTTTTCTCATCGTCGAAGCGCGCTTCTACGATCATCTCAACGACATGCTGGTGGCTGGTGCCAAGGCGGCGCTCAAGGCGGCCGGGCATCAGGTCGATGTCATCACCGTGCCGGGCGCGCTGGAGATTCCCGGAGCAATTGCGCTGGCTGACCAGTCGGGCGAGTATGATGGCTATGTCGGCATCGGTGTAGTGATCCGGGGTGAGACCTATCATTTCGAGATTGTCGCAGGCGAAAGCGCACGTGGGATCATGGCGCTGACCATGGATGGAATCGCGATCGGCAACGGCGTGCTGACGGTCGAAAACGAAGAGCAGGCCCTGGTCCGCGCCGATCCCAAGCAGAAAGACAAGGGCGGCGAAGCGGCCAAGGCGGCGCTCGCCCTGCTCGCGCTCAAGGAGAAGTTCGCATGAGCCGTCATCCCTCTCTCTCGGGCCTCAGACTGGTGCTTGGCGGCAACGTGTTCGGCTGGACTGCCGATTCTGACACCAGTTTCGAAATCCTCGATGCCTTCTACGAAGCCGGTGGGCGGATGGTCGATACGGCCGAAGTCTATTCGGCCTGGGTTCCCGGCCACACCGGCGGCGAAAGCGAAAAGGTGATCGGCGCCTGGATGAAAGCGCGCGGCGTGCGCAAGGACATGCGGATCGCCACCAAGACCGGTTATGGCATGGAACACGGCGACCTCAACCCCGCTACGCTGGGCGCGCGGCTCGCTGGCTCGCTCGAACGGCTGCAGACCGACTATGTCGATCTCTACTATGCCCACCGCGATGATCCCAAGACCCCGCAGGACGAAGTGGTCGCAGGGTTCAGCGCGCTGATCGCCGCGGGCAAGGTGCGCGAGGCCGGGGCATCGAACTTTACCGAGGACCGGCTGCGTTCGGCGATCGCCGCGGCCAAGGCCCAGGGCGTGCCGGGCTTCACCGTGCTGCAGAACCAGTACAACCTGCTGGAGCGCGGCGATTACGATGTCAGCTACCAGAACTGCTGCGTGGTCAATGACATTGCCATGCTGCCGTTCTTTGGCCTCGCCAGCGGTTACCTGACCGGCAAATACCGCAAGCCCGCCGATTTCGAACGCTATGTTCGCGGCGACCGGGTCAGGAAGTACCACGACGGCCACGGCCCCGCGCTGCTGACGGTGATGGACCGGATTGCCAAGGAATGCGAAGCGACCGTCGCGCAAGTGGCGCTGGCCTGGCTGCTCGACCAACCCGGCGTGGCCGCGCCGATTGCCTCGGCCACCACCGCCGATCAGCTCGACGAACTGGTCGAAGCGATCGATATCGAACTGATGCCCGAGCAGCTCCTGCAACTCAGCAAGGCTGTTCCGCAAGAGTGATCGAGCTTGCGTCGCTGCTGATGCTCGCATCGGGCGCGGCGCATGCCGTGGTCAATGCGGTGGTCAAAAGCGGCGGCGACAAGATGTCGAGCCGGGCGCTGGTCGATGGGTCAAGCGCGCTGCTGATCGTGCCGCTGGCCTTTGTGGTGCCCTTCCCCACTGCCGCACTGCCCTGGCTGCTGGGCTCGTTCGCGGTTCACCTGGTTTACATGGTCTGCCTGATCAAGGCCTTCGAGCAGGCCGACATGAGCGCGGTCTATCCGGTGATGCGCGGCTCCGCGCCGGTGATTGCGGCGGCAGCGGCCGTGCTGTGGCTGCGCGATCCGATTACCATGCCGGTGGCCTTGGGCACGTTGCTGGTCAGCCTTGGGACGCTGGCTGTGGCCTGGTGGAACCCGCCGAGCAAGCGGGCCTTGGCCTGGGCCCTGGCGACCGGAGTCACTATCGCGCTCTACACCGTGATCGACGCCAAAGGCGCGCGAGCGGCTCCCTCGGCGATCAGTTATATCGTCTGGCTGTTCCTGCTGTTGGGCTTTGGAATCGGCGGCCTGTTTGCCGTTTGGCGCGGCCCGCGGTTTCTGGCCGAGGCGCGCAGTCAGTGGAAGCCGGGGCTGATCGCCGGGGCACTCTCGCTGGTCACTTACGGGCTGGCGCTGTGGGCTTACCGGCTCGGCGATGTCCCCCGCCTCGCAGCGCTGCGAGAGACCTCGATCCTGTTCGGGGTCGCTATCGCCTGGCTGTTCCTGAAGGAGCGGGTCGGCAAGGCGCGGCTGCTTGGTGCCGGACTGATTACCGCAGGCGCTGCGGTTTTGCTCGCGCTTGGCTAGGCCGCCCGCATTCCAACCTTGCGGAAAGACAACAACTCGCGCATGCTTCGTTCAGGTTGATCGTAGCAGACCTGTACCCATAGACAGGGAGAAGGCTCATGAAACTGACAACTTCAATTTTCGTTCTGGCGGGCAGCTTGCTCACGGCAACACCTGCTCTGGCTGCATCGGACATGTTCCTGAAACTTGACGGCGTCGATGATGAGGCCGCGGTCGCGGGCTGGTCGTTCGGGGCCTGCAACGCCGGCCAGTGCGCCACCATCACCGCGCCCCGCGACGTGGCCAGCGGCCAGGCGAGTGGCAAAGCCAAGAACCCGCCGCGCGCCAGTTGGGACCTGGCAACCAACAAGGGTGCCCGCACCGCTGGGGGCGTCAATGGTGCCGCGGGCGATCTCGATGGCGATGGCCGGGCCGATCTGGCCTATGCCGGAACGCTGGACCAGGTCACCGGCCTGTCACTGACTTTCAAGGATGCCGCCCACATCCTGATCAAGGCCTGCGGCGGAAAACACATCCCCAAGGCCGTGCTGAAAATCGGTGCCGATACCTATGAACTGACTGATACGACAGTGACTTGCGCCAGCACGGTCGATGCCGGGGCACGCAAGATCGACCAGACCCCGGCCCGGATCAGCACCAATGTAACGGTGCCCAAGCAGACCCAGGGCGCGACCTTTGGCGAAAGAGTCAAGTCGGGCCTGGACAACGCGGGCAGCGTGAGGGTGACTTTCACTGGCGGGCAGATGAAGCACACCAAGACCGGTCACGTCACTCTGTTGAAGTAGTTGGGGCTGAAATAGCCTCGCATGTGTCGGCCCGGCGGGCCTGGTCGGCGGCGGCAAACAGTTCGTCGTTGGCCGCCAGCCGCCGGTCGAGCACGATCCCACGGTTTGACGGCGATATGACCACTTCGGCACCCGGCGGGGTCTGCTGGCCCTCGCGCGCCAGGACAAACTGGACACCGCCCGGCCGCTGGGTCGTGTCGAACACCGCAATATTATCGGTATTGGCAGCAAAGACCGAGATCGAGACATAGCCCTGCCCTGGCGTCGGCGCCGCGCTGATCCGCACCGGTCCGTTCGAAAGGTCGTAGACGCAGGTCGAATAGGCCAGGTCAGGCGAAGGCCGCACCACCCCGCGCAAATCCTTGGTGGTGCGCGGCCCGAACTGGAACTGGTTGACCATGGCGCCATCCTGCGAGGCACGCTGGGTAACGATCCGCATCAGGGCGTAGGGCGTGACCACAACCAGGGCGACATGACCAACAGCAGCGGCGGCGGCGAACAGCAGCGCCAGTTTGACCAAGCGGTTCATGCCTTGCCTCCGCAATCGATCTTGCTGACTTTGGGCATCGTGATCGAGGCAAAGTCATCCTGGGCGCGCTGTTCAGGCTGATAGATTCGAAGCGTAATGTCGAATGTCCCGGCCTTGCTGGTCGAGGCCCAGGCTCCGTTTTCGGGACGAGTCGGACTGAGCGTGGCGCTCCACTGCCCCCGTGCGTCGCTGATCACTTCGGTCGCATCGAACGACAGCGCATTGTCCTGGTTGAGCGGCAGGTAATTGTCGGCGGCGTAGACCGTGACCGACCACCATTTGCCCGGCAGCGGCCCGCCGGTGACACTGTAACGGCAGTTCTCGCTCAGCGGCTCGCCCGCATCGTCGGTCTTGCGGGTGAAGTAGATCGCCTGGTTGCGGTTGAGCGCCAAAAGGCCGCTGATCGCCACCCGCGCGCGCAACCACGGGTCGGCGTCCTTCGATCCGGTCACCGGGCTGCCGTACCAGCCCGAGTAGTTCTGTCCGCCCATTCCGCCGGTGATTGCCCACCAGCCGCTGAACAGCCCGGCAATCAGCCCGAGCGCAATGGTCGAAGCGAACGTCAGTCGCGAAAGCGGGCCACGGTCAGCCAAGGTCCATATACTCCTTCAGGCCCATCGGCGCGTAAGGCCCGATGATCAGCTGCTCGAACACGCCGAAGCCCTCGCCATGCTTGTCGCTGACGACCTTGCAGGGCAGCTGGACGTGGTAGTTGTCCATCGAACCGGGGTCGCACTGCGCCAGGCCAAAGTCCTCGCGCTCAACCGCGAGCGGGCCGTGATAGAGCCCGTGGTTCCACTTGGGCGAAGTATAGCCGAGGCCGCGCATCTGGAACCGCCCGAGCGGGGTCAGGGTCAGGGTTTCAGGGCCATCGGGCCCATCGATCACCAGCTTGCCGCCCTCGGGCCAGCGGGTCCCGGCGGCCAGCGGCGCGGTCATTTCACCGTCAGTATCGAACAGGGCCTCAGCCCCGCCGCCATCGGGCGCGATCACCGCGCGGGTGTTCCAGCGGTTGCCCTTGGCATCGGCGTTGACGTGGAAGAACAGACTGCGGTCGGCGAAATTGAGCGGGGTCCACTGCCAGAAGAACCCGGGAACAATCCCGCTGCCGTGGGGCTGCTGGTCGCGGGTCCCCACGGGCCGCACGCCCCAGCTGCGATCGCGGGTGCCCATCGTGCCGCTGGCGCAGACCTCGCGCACCCCGTCGATCTCGATCCAGCCGGTGTAATGGCCGTTCTGGGTCATCCGGGTATAGTCCATGAAAGTGCGCGGGCCGATCCGGTGGATGAAGCGCGGCTCCTCGATCGGAAAGGCGCGGCCGGTGAAGACCAGTTCGGCCTTCAATCCCTCGCCGTCGATGGTGACTTTCAGCTTGTTCAGCGGCTTGATCACTTCGATCCGGATCGGGCCGACCTGGGTGTCCATCCGCTCCATCCCCAGCTCGCGGCTGGCGTGGAGATTGTGCTGCACCCCGTCACGGATCGCCGAAAAGTGGGCGTCCATCACGTTGAGGTGCGGATAGACCCCCAGCGCGGCGGCGAAGAATCCCGAACCGTCGGGGGCATAGCCGTTGAAGAAATAGCGGTCGTAGAAATTGCGGTCGGTCCCGGCATAGGCGACCGGCTCCGGCGTCTGGTGCAGCGGAAAATCATCACCCTTGGTCAGGACCATGGACCTTAGCCTTTCAGTTTCTTGAGGCTGCCATGCTCCTGCGCCAGCGCGCAGCCGCCGCGGGCCATCGACAGGAAGTTGGCATCGCCGCGTTCGGTGCGCTCGACATAGGCGGCGCTGAACACCGCGGTCGAGATGCCGTGGATCGCGCCGACAACGTAATCATCCCACACCGTATCGCGGCTGAGCGGTACGCCGCGCGCGGTCATTTCGGCGCAGTATAGATCGAGCAATTCGCCTTCGCATGTCACGCGCAAGTCATTGCCGATCCCGGTGCCCATGAAATAGCCGATATCGGTCAGCCCATTGCCAAGCGCCACGGTTTGCCAATCGAGCACCGCTATCGACTCGGTCCCATCCTGAATGTCAAACAGCATGTTATCGAGCCTGAAGTCGCCGTGGATCAGGCATCTAGGCCCGCGATCCTGACCAAACCAGGCATCGCGACCTTCATTCAGTTCCTCGCAGATTGCCATGAATTCGGGCTCGAGAGCATCGGCATAGCGCTCGCGGAAGATCACTTGCGCATTGCTATAGAGTGCCTTGACCTGTTCGACCTGACCTTCCCTGGACTGGAGCCAGTCGAGCCCGGTAATCGCAGGGTTGTCCCAGCTTGGCGCGTGCAGCGCGGCGGCCTGCACAACTGCGGCGCGGGCATCGGCCAGGCTGCAGCTGTCCAGCTGGTTGCCACCGCGCGCCGGACCAAGGTCTTCGAACAGCAGGATGAAATCGACCCCGTCCTCGGCAATCGCGGCCGCCAGTGCCCTGGGAACGCGAATGTCGAGCTGGGGGGCAAGCTGGCGGTAGAAACCGACTTCCTTGGCATAGAGCCCGAAAGCCGCCGCGGTGCCGCGGCTCATTGCGTCGGCGGCAGGGAACTTGCCGGCCACGGTGGCCGGGCCGGCATCTGCGCGGTCATAGCTGAGGTGGAAACGCGCACTGTCGCCAACCTGGCCGGTCCCGATCGATTCCCAGCGCACCGCTTGAACGCTGGCATCGGCGATCACTCCTGCCGCGCGAAGACGCTCGGTCAGCCATTCCGGCGCAACATCGGCCGGCTGGGTAGGGAACTGCGCCATGCCCTCTCCTCGTCGCTGGGCTTAATCGTTCGATTAATCAGGCATTGCTGCGGAACGCAACTGACAATCGCGGTCCAATGTAGCGAATTTCTACAACTTTTTGTTTGCGCGGCGCTATAGTGTCCGGTATTAGCAACTAGTTCAAGGATCGCAGGCGAATGGCACGATCGGCAAGGATGAATTTCGATGTGGGAGATTGGTCCCTGCGCCGCGCCATGCCCGTTTCTTTGCTGAGCCAAGTAATCGAGCGCCACGCCCCGGTCATTCATTTCCATCCCGAGGAAGTCTATTTTCCTTCATCGATCGATTGGTACCTGGCCCGCGCCTTGCTGGTTGACCAGTCAACCGGGTCGGCAATCCTGAAATACCCCAAGAGCGAAGACCTGCCCGAAGGCCCCGCAGATCCGTCAAAGCCCGAAGCGATGTGGCTGACGCTTGACCCAGAAATTGCCGGGCCCGAGCTGGAACCGGAACTGACCGCGCCGGATGACCCGCGCCGGGGCGATCTGGCCTCGGCCAAGGCCTATGTCCGCGCGGTCCATCACCCCAAGCTGGGGGCGACCGATCTGCAGTTCTGGATGTTCTATCCCTACGACGGCCCCGGCCTGGTGCGGCTGCGGCCCTTTGCCTTTGGCGCGCGCCGGGCCGACCGGTTGCTCAGCCTGTGGCCGGGCGGAATGCACGAGGCCGACTGGGAACTGGCGGTGATCCGGATCGATCACGAAACCCTGGCCCCGCGCGCGGTTTACCTGTCACAGCACAAAAACGGCGATGCCCATTTGGGCGAGGAGGAAATGGACAAGCTGGAACGCGATGCCGATGGACGGATCCAGCTCTTCGCCTCGCTTTATGGCCATGCGACCTACGCCCGGCCGGACGAACGCAAGCTGTTCTACCTGTGGCGCAGCGTGAAGTTGTTCGGGCTGGAAATGGCCCTGGTTGACCAGGCCAGCCGCCACACCAGCTGGAACCTGGGCGATCCCGCCAACCATGAGCTGTTCTCCGCCTCGTGGAACGAACCCGAACTGCCCGAGCCGGCCTGGGTCCGCTATGGCTGGCGCTGGGGCCGGTACGAGCCCAGGGGCGCGCGGTTTACCCGCAAGTTCGTGGACGAGCTGACCAACCTGCTGGAAACGCGCATGGCCACGCTGACGCTGATCCTGCACGTGGTGACCGTGGGCCTGTTCGCGCTGTTTCTGGCCTTGGCCTCATGGCTGCTGGGCGGCAAGCGCGGTAGCGGGCTGCTGGGCGAGCTGGCCGACAATTCCGGCCCGCGCGGGCCGCGCTGGCAGCAGCACAAGTGGCACGCGCTTTACGGCTTCACCCCGCCGCCAGCAGCCACCGACTGGCGCCCTGAGGGCGAGAGCCTGGCCCACCGCATCGCCGAAGCGACCGACGGCGTGTGCCGCCCGCCGGTGCGGCTGGTGGGCAGTGCGCTGCGCTGGCTGTTCGGGCCGATCTTGCCGAAGACTTAGACAAGCCCAATCCGGCTTGCGATACGTGAGCCCTTCCCTGGTGGGGAAGGGTTGGGATGGGGGTACTGCGCCAGCGTCGAGCCCCCACCCCCAACCCCTCCCCGCTGGGGAGGGGAGAATCAGCAAACGCGTGCCGAAAGCTTAGGCGAGCCGCCCGAAAGCCCCCGCCCCGGCGTAATGCGCCGCAGCGCCCAGCTCTTCCTCGATCCGGATCAGCTGGTTGTACTTAGCCAGCCGGTCCGAGCGGGCAAGGCTGCCGGTCTTGATCTGGCCGCAGTTGGTGGCCACCGCCAGGTCGGCGATGGTCGCGTCCTCGGTTTCGCCCGAACGGTGCGACATGACCGCGGTGTAGCCATTGCGGTTGGCGATGCTGACCGCATCGAGCGTTTCGGACAGCGAGCCGATCTGGTTGACCTTGACCAGCAGCGAATTGGCGAGGCCCATGTCGATGCCCATCTGGAGCCGCGCCGGGTTGGTCACGAACAGATCGTCGCCAACCAGCTGGACCTTTTCCCCGACCAGGTCGGTGATCGCCTTCCAGCCTTCGAAATCGTCCTCGCCCATCCCGTCTTCGATCGAGACGATCGGATAGTCCTGGCACAGCGCGGCAAGGTAGTCGGCCATCTGGACCGGGCTGAGCGAAAGGCCCTCGCCGCTGATCTCGTACTTGCCGTTCTTGAAGAATTCGGTCGCCGCGCAATCCAGTGCCAGCACAACCTCTTCGCCAGCCTTGAAGCCCGCCTTGGCGATCGATTCCATGATGAAATCGAGCGCGGCGCGGGTGCTCGACAGGTTGGGTGCAAAGCCGCCTTCATCGCCCACCGCAGTCGCCAGGCCCTTGTCGTGGAGGCCCTTCTTGAGCGTGTGGAACACTTCGCTGCCCCAGCGCACCGCCTCGGCCAGGCTCTCGGCACCGACCGGCATGATCATGAATTCCTGGAAGTCGATCGGATTATCGGCATGTTCGCCGCCGTTGATGATGTTCATCATCGGCACGGGAAGGACATGCGCGGAGACCCCGCCGATATAGGAATAGAGCGGCAGGCCGCGCGCGTTTGCCGCGGCCTTGGCCACCGCCAGACTGGTTCCCAGGATCGCGTTGGCGCCCAGGCGGGCCTTGTTCTCGGTCCCGTCGAGATCGATCATCGCATGGTCGATATCGCGCTGGTCTTCTGCGTCGAGGCCGAGCAGCGCATCGGCAATCTCGGTGTTGACTGCGGCCACTGCCTTCAAAACACCCTTGCCGAGGTAGCGTCCCTTGTCGCCATCGCGCAGTTCGACCGCTTCATGCGCGCCGGTCGATGCGCCCGAGGGCACCGCGGCGCGGCCGAAGCTGCCGTCGTCGAGCAGGACATCGACTTCGACCGTCGGGTTGCCCCGGCTGTCGAGAATTTCGCGGGCGTGGATGTCAATGATCGCGGTCATGGCAGGTTCAACTCCTGTGGGGCCAGTTGGAGGCTCCCTAAGCAGCACAAGGCCCACCTGCAAGCATGACAGACCCTTGAAGGTGCACTAATAGGTATCCACATAACAGTTTGAGGCCCCTCTCCCTGGGCAGCGAAAGGTACAATCATGGCCAAGACCCCCACCAAGACCACTGCGAAGGCTCCGGTTGCCAAGAAAGCTCCCGCCAAGAAGCCCGCCCCCGCCACGACCGAAGCCAAGGCCAAGTTCGCCAAGGCGATCGAGGAAGCCAAGGCCGGCGCCACCGCACTGACCGGCGAAGCCAAGGCCAAGGCCGGCGCCTACAAGGAACAGCTTTCCGCCAAGAGCGAAGACTGGGCCGAAGACGCCAAGGACCTGGCCGCGCAGGCCAAGGACCGCGCCGCCGAACTGGCCAAGGAAGGCAAGGCCAAGACCAGCGACGCGATCGCCAGCCTGGGCAAGATCGTTTCCGAGAACGCCCCGGCAATCGACGAAAAGCTGGGCACCCGCTATGGCGACTATGCCCGCACCGCCGCGCGCTCGATGCAGGAAACCGCCGCCAAGATCGAAGCCAAGGAGCTGGCTGAGCTGGGCGAGGACGCCAAGAAGTTCGTTCGCGAAAAGCCGGGCCTGGCGATCGGCATCGCGGCAGTCGCCGGTTTCTTCCTGGCCCGCCTGTTCCGTGGCGGTTCATCGGACGAAGCTTGAGACGATCTCAACAAACCCGTTCGTGGTGAGGAGGGACTGAGCGCATGCGAAGGCCCGTCTCGAACCACCGCCGCGCTAAGGCCCTTCGAGACGCGTCTTCGCATTCGCTCAGCCGCTCCTCAGGACGAACGGAGGTGGTGTGTTGACTCCTTCGCTGACTTGCTTCTTGTGAGGCGCAATGCATGATGAAGCCCCGCCCCTGATCGCGCCCTCCCCCGCCGACGCTGCCGAGCGTTCGCTGGTCGATGACGTGCGGCAGATGGTGGACGACGGGCGCACGCTGCTGGAGGCGGAGCTCGCCTACCAGAAGAGCCGCGCGCTGGTCGCCGGGCAAGGGGCCAAGGGCATCGCCGGGTGGGGCGCACTGGCGCTGGCGCTGGTGTTCTTTGCGCTGATGGCCCTGGTCATGGGGCTGCTACTGGCGCTGTCCGAATTGACCAATGGCTGGATCGCGACCTTGATTGTGGTGCTGGGCCTGCTGCTGGCGGCAGGCCTTTCGGCCATGGCTGCGGGCAAACGCTGGAAGCGGATGTCGGCGCAGCTTTTGGAGAGCGAGCAGGCGCCATGAACGAGGCCGAAAACCGCCTCGCCGCAGACCGCGCCAACCGCAAGGCCGCGCGCGGGCTGTTTGATGGCCGCCTGGCCCAGGTCAAGGCCGACCTTGCCGCGCGCAGCGTGCCGGGCCGGATCAAGGCCAAGGCCACCGACGAAGTGGTCAAGGGGATCGAGCAAGGCGTCACAATCGCGAAAGACAGCAAGGGCATCATCGCCGGGACTATGGCCGCGCTGGCGCTGTGGTTTTTCCGCGAGCCGCTCTGGGCGCTGGGCCAACGGCTGTTCGCGGGCAAGCAACATGTGGTTCAGGAACAGGACGGTACAGGCGCGGACGAACCACAGGAGCCAACCGACAGTGAGTGAAGCCGAACAACGCAGCGAACGGATCCGCCAGCGCATCGCCGCCTCGCAAGGACGGCTGGCGCGCGAGAGCGAGGACCTGCCCGCGATCCCCAGGCGCGAACCTCTGCCCGATGCCTATCCGCCCGACAGCTATCGCAGCCTGGCCGCCGAGTATCCGCTGCTGACCGTGGCCGCCGGTGTCGGCATGGGGCTGCTGCTGGGCGCGCTGGTACCCAAGGGCGCAGGCGGCAAGGCCGGACGCCGGGCGATAGTGCTTGCCACTGCCGCCGCCGAACTGGGCCTGGCGCTGAGCAAGCAGGCGACCGACAGGGCTGGCGATGCCGGCCGCGACGGGCTGGCCAAGCTGGACCAGGGCACTGCCCCGCTGCGCCAGCACGCTGCCCGCGCGGGCAGCTCGGCGCGCAGCCAGGGCGTGCGGCTCGCCAGCGAGGCGATCAAGCTGGCGGCGCAGCTGCGCAAGTAGCCCTGCTTACAGCTTGGTCGCACTTGCCTAACCATACCGGGGCTATTAAGGGCGCGCATCCTCCTTCCCCGGGAAAGCCCCATGAGCGAACAGAAACTGCACCTAGTGATCGGCGGGCGCGTCAAGGACCCGCAGCATCTCGAATTCGTCAACCTCGACCAGATGGACTTCGTTGGCGTCTTTGGCGACTATGCCAGCGCCGAGGAAGCCTGGCGCAGCAAGGCCCGTGCGACCATCGACGATGCCGAAATGAAATATGTGGTGGTGCACCTGCACCGCCTGCTCCAGCCGGATATGCTGAAGCGCTGAGGCGGTCCGCTTCATACCCGTTCGTCCCGAGCGAAGTCGAGGGACCGCGCCCTGCGCCCACCCCCGTTCGTGTCGAGCGAAGTCGAGACACTGCACGCGGCATCTCGACTTCGCTCGATGCGAACGGGTGCAGGTATGCAATTCAATCCCTCGACTTCGCTCGGGACGAACGGATCAGGGGTTCCGAGGGCGAACCCTTAGAAGCTCAAATGAATTCGATTTTCTCAACCACGTAGAACCGGTCGCCCGCGGGCACCGAAACCTCGATCTCATCCTCGACCCGGCGGCCGATCAGGGCCTTGCCGAGCGGCGAATTGTAGCTGATCCGGCCGATCTTGGCGTCCGCCTCATAGGGGCCGACGATCTGATACTTCACCGGCTTGTCGGCATCGTCGAGCAAAGTCACGGTCGCGCCGAAGATGATCCGGTCGCCCGACAGCGTCGCAGGATCGACGATCTGCGAACGGCTGACTTTGTCTTCCAGGTCGGCGATCGACATCTCGACCTGGCCCTGGCGTTCCTTGGCGGCGTGGTATTCGGCGTTTTCGGAGAGATCGCCGTGCGCGCGGGCTTCCTCGATCGCATCGACGATCAGGGGGCGCTCTTCGCGCAGCGCGCGCAGCTCGGCGATCAGGCGTTCATAGCCTTCCGCCAGCATCGGCAGCTTTTCGA
>PNJT01000028.1 GCA_013822005.1 Novosphingobium sp.
GAACCTGCGCATCGAACCCGAATCCCCTCTGTTGCAGAATGTCGCGCCATCCTGCGGGCAGGCGCGCTGCTTGGCAACTGGCGCGCATTCCACAGCAACGGACAAGGGGGGCATTGCACCGCCGCAATGCCGCCCCCATATCCCGGATCAAAGGCGGGATTCACCCCGCAGGAACGGATTTGCGATGAAACTTCTTCCCCTGCTGCCCTTGCGCGACATCGTCGTGTTTCCGGGCATGGTCGTGCCGCTGTTCGTCGGCCGTGAAAATCGGTTGCCGCGCTGGAAGCGGCGATGACCACCGAAGGCGCCAAGGACATCTTCCTGCTCGCCCAGCTCGATCCGGGCTGCGACGATCCGGTTGAGGATGACCTTTACGATATCGGCGTGGTGGCCACCGTGCTCCAGTTGCTCAAGCTGCCCGATGGCACCGTGCGCGTGCTGGTCGAGGCGCGTCAGCGTGCCAGCATGGAAACGCTGCGGCTTGAGCAGGCTGGTGCGGGCGAAATGGTGGTGGCCCAGGTCGAGCCGATGGAGCCGGTCAGCGTTTCGGGCACCGAAGTTTCGGCGATGATGCGCCAGGTGGTCGAGACCTTTGAGGAATACGCCAAGCTCAACAAAAAGCTGCCCGCCGAAGCCGGTGAGAACCTGGCCGAAATCACCGAAGCCGCGCTGCTTTCAGACGCGGTGGCGGCGCACGTTCAGGCCAAGGTGGCCGACAAGCAGGCGCTGCTGAGCGAAGCCGATCCGCTCAAGCGGCTGGAAATGGTCCACTCGTTCATGGATGGCGAGCTGGGCGTGCTGCAGGTCGAGCGCCGAATCCGCGGGCGCGTGAAGCGCCAGATGGAAAAGACCCAGCGCGAATATTACCTCAACGAACAATTGAAGGCGATCCAGAACGAACTGGGCGGCGGCGACGATGGCGAGGCCAACGAGGTTCAGGAACTGCAGGACAAGATCGACAAGCTCAAGCTGTCGAAGGAAGCCCGCGCCAAGGCCAATGCCGAGCTGAAAAAGCTCAAGACCATGCAGCCGATGAGCGCGGAAGCTACTGTTATCCGCAATTACCTCGACATCTTGCTTGGCCTGCCGTGGGGCAAGAAGAGCAAGCTCAAGAAGGATATCGCCGCGGCGCAGGCCGTGCTCGATGACGATCACTATGCGCTCGAAAAGGTCAAGGACCGGATCGTCGAGTACCTGGCCGTGCAGACGCGGACCAACAAGCTCAAGGGCCCGATCCTGTGCCTGGTCGGCCCGCCGGGGGTGGGCAAGACCTCGCTCGGCAAGTCGATCGCCAAGGCCACGGGCCGCGAATTTATCCGCCAGTCGCTGGGCGGGGTGCGCGACGAGGCTGAAATCCGCGGCCACCGCCGCACCTATATCGGCTCGCTGCCGGGCAAGGTCATTTCCAACCTCAAGAAGGCCGGCACCAGCAATCCGCTGTTCCTGCTCGATGAGATCGACAAGCTGGGCCAGGATTTCCGCGGCGATCCGGCTTCGGCGCTCTTGGAAGTGCTCGATCCAGAACAGAATGCCAAGTTCCAGGACCACTATCTGGAGCTCGATTACGACCTGTCCGACGTGATGTTCGTCTGCACCGCCAACAGCCTCAACCTGCCGCAGCCGCTGCTCGACCGGATGGAGATCATCCGGCTGGAAGGCTACACCGAGGATGAGAAGGTCGAGATCGCAACCCGCCACCTGATCGAAAAGCAGGTCAAGGCGCATGGCCTCAAGAAGGGCGAGTTCACGCTGGAAACCGAAGCGCTGCGCTCGCTGATCCAGCACTATACCCGCGAAGCCGGGGTCCGCACGCTCGAGCGCGAGATCGCCCGGCTGTGCCGCAAAAGCCTGCGCCAGATCCTGGAAGGCAAGGCCAAGGCGGTCACGATCACGCCCGAAAACCTTGGCGACTTCGCCGGGGTGCGCAAGTTCAAGCACGGCATGGGCGAAGAAGAGAACCAGGTTGGCGCAGTGACGGGTCTGGCCTGGACTTCGGTTGGCGGCGAATTGCTGACGATTGAAAGCGTCACGGTGCCCGGCAAAGGCGCGGTCAAGACCACTGGCAAGCTGGGCGAGGTGATGAACGAATCGGTCCAGGCCGCTTTCAGCTTCGTCCGCGCCCGTTCGCCAGCCTACGGGATCAAGCCCAGCCTGATCGCGCGCAAGGATATCCACATCCACTTGCCCGAAGGCGCGGTGCCCAAGGACGGGCCCAGCGCCGGGATCGGCATGGTCACCTCGATCGTCTCGACGCTGACCGGGATCGCGGTGCGCAAGGACGTGGCGATGACCGGCGAGGTCACGCTGCGCGGGCGCGTGCTGGCAATCGGCGGCCTCAAGGAAAAGCTGCTGGCGGCACTGCGCGGCGGGATCAAGGTGGTGCTGATCCCCGAGGACAACCGCAAGGACCTCGCCGAAATTCCGCAGAACGTCATCGAGGGGCTGGAAATCGTTCCGGTTTCCCATGTCGATGAAGTCCTGGCCCGGACCTTGGTTGAGCCGCTCGAACCGATCGAGTGGAGCGAGGCGGATGACCTGGCCAGCCAGCCCGGAGCCGCTGGGGCTGTCGTAACCGGATCAGCCGCGACCGCACACTGATTTCCGTGGCGTAGGAGCGAATCACCGGGGCGCTTGGGGCATGCTGCATTGCGGCAATTGCCTTGCTGCACTGCACTTGCCGCCACTTCGGCCCAAACTGGCGGAAAAACGTGGATAATCTGCGATGAACCGCGCCTTTTGGCTTTGACAGCACCGGCAAAAGCCGCTCAATTCGCCGCCATCTTACGAGGCGAATCACAGTTTCAGACACCAAGTTCAACACCAAGAAAGGTAAGGGGGTTCCCACTATGAACAAGAACGACCTGATCGGCGCAGTCGCTGATGCAAGCGGACTGACCAAGAGCGATGCCACCAAGGCTGTTGAAGGCGTTTTCGACGCCATCACCGGCGCGCTGAAGAGCGGCGACGAAGTTCGCCTCGTTGGCTTCGGCACCTTCTCGGTTGCCAAGCGCAAGGCCTCGACCGGCCGCAACCCGCGCACCGGCGAACCGATGAAGATCAAGGCTTCGTCACAGCCCAAGTTCAAGGCCGGCAAGGGCCTCAAGGACGCCGTCAACTAAGACGCACCGGTTCGGGCCGCACGCCTCGCGGCCCCACCAAACAAAGCGCCGCGCTTGCTCCAGGGCAGGCGCGGCGTTTTTGTGTTTGGGCTGACAAGAATCTCCTCCTTTGGGGGAGGTGGCTCGCGCAGCGAGACGGAAGGGGGCTACCAGAAAAGCCGCGATAGCGGCTTGCGCGCTGCCGCGCGCAATTCCTGCGCACCCCCTTCCGTCGGCGCTCCGCGCCGCCACCTCCCCCGAGGGGGAGTTTCCGAGTCAGGTGCCCCCCTTCGCCACCGTCGGCTTGCTCGAGAAACTCACCACTTTCGAGAAGAACCACGATAGCGCCAGGGCAATCACAACCGCCAGCGCGGCAATCGCGCCGCTGTTGCTGCCAGCCAGTTCCTTGGTCCAGACCAGCACGGTCAGATGGACGCAGTAGAGCGGCAACGAATAGTTGCCGAGCCATTCGAGCGGGGCTTTCAGGCTTTGCGGCGGGCGGCACATCGCGGTCAGCCACATCATCACCGGCAGGAACAGGATCACGAAGGACAGGTCGCCCCAGACTTTGCTGAGCGGCAAGTAGGGCACGCAGGCGATCCCCACCACTGGCAGCGCCAGCGCCAAGGGCCAGGGCAGCGAGGGCGTGCGCAGGCCGGCTTTGTAAAGCCGCCCGATCCAGACCCCCAGGACATAGGCAAAGCCAACCCGGGGCAGGGCATACCACCAGGTCTTCCATGTCGGGGCATTGACCCCCATGGTGTCGCTGCCGTGGAGCTGGACGGTATAGACCAACCACAGGCCCATGACAGCGGCAAGCAGGCCCATCGCCCAGGTTGGGACCTTCTTGAGGCCGAGCGCGTGGACGAAGTTGGCCAGCAGCTCATAGAACAGCGTCCACTGCGGCCCGTTAAAGCGATAGAACGGGCCGGTGCCGGTCAGCACCGGGATCATCGCCAGGTCGAGCGCCAGCCACCACAGCAGGGTCAGCGGATCGGCCATGCCGATGTAGAAAGCCCGCACCACCGCTACGCCCGCTCCGACCGCGACCAAGGGCCAGAGCCGCTTGAACCGCGCCCAGGTGAATTCCACTGCGCCAATCCCGCCCAGCAGCTTCTTCTCGGTTGAAACCGCCAGCACGAAGCCTGAGAGCAGGAAGAAGAGATCGACGTAGAGGTAACCGCGCTGGAACGGCCCGCCGATGCCGTAAACGATGTCGAGGTGGTAGAACACGATCATGAAAGCGGCGACGCCGCGCAATCCGTCCAACTGAAACATCCGCGGCGAATGCGCCGGCGTATCGCTGGTCATGCCCGCAAACCCCTCCCGTTTTGGCCCTTACAACAGGTTGCCCGGGCAAGATCAACTGCGTCCACTGGACGTTAAGCAAGGCGCAGCATATATGCCGCTTCGCATGAACCGTATCGTCCTTGCCATTCTTGCCCTTTTTGCGGGTCTCGCCACGCAGGCAACCCCTGCGGAAGCGCGGCTGGCTGGCAAGGTTGAGATCGGGGCGACGCTGGGGCTGGACAGCTCTGCTCGGGTCACTGCGGTTGCCGCAGCCGCCGCCTTCCGGCCGCAGCCGCGCCGCGAAGCGCAGCTGATCCAGCCGGTCCGGACCCTGCGTCCGCTGGCCATTGTCGCCGCCCCCGCTGTCCAGCTGCGGATCGACCGCGCGCGCGAATAGCGCCGCCATTTTCCCGCCTTCACGTCAAGGCCGCGATGCCGTGCACGGCATGCGCACACCCATATCCATACCATGCAATAAGTTCAGGAATTTCCCATGATCGGCGCCATTGCCAAGCGCATTTTCGGTTCGTCCAACGACCGCTACGTTGTCAAGCTCCAGAAGACCGTCACCCAGATCAACGCCTACGAGCCGACGCTTGAGGCGCTGAGCGACGAGGAGCTCAAGGCCCAGACCGACAAGTTCCGCCGCCAGCTGGAAGAGGGCAAGACGCTCGACGATATCCTGCCCGAGGCTTTCGCCACGGTCCGTGAAGCCTCCAAGCGCACGCTCGGCATGCGTCACTTCGATGTGCAGATGATCGGCGGGATCGTGCTCCACCGCGGCGAGATCGCCGAAATGCGCACCGGCGAGGGCAAGACCCTGGTCGCGACGTTGGCGGTCTATCTCAATGCAATCGAGGGCAAGGGCGTCCATGTCGTCACGGTCAACGATTACCTCGCCCGCCGCGACGCCGAATGGATGGGCCAGATCTACAAGTTCCTGGGGCTGAGCGTGGGCGTGATCGTGCCCGACCTGTCGGAATACGAACGCCGCGAGGCCTACAATTCCGACATCACCTATGCCACCAACAACGAGCTGGGCTTCGATTACCTGCGCGACAACATGAAGCACGAGCGTGAGCAAATGGTCCACCGCCCATTCAACCATGCGATCGTCGATGAAGTCGATTCGATCCTGATCGACGAAGCGCGCACTCCGCTGATCATTTCCGGCCCGACTGACGACAAGAGCAATCAGTACCTGGCGGTCGATGCGATCGTGAAGCAGCTCACTCCCGATCTCTACGAGATGGATGAGAAGACCAAGAACATCACGCTGACCGAAGACGGGGTCGAATGGGCTGAGCGGGCGCTCGAGGAAGCCGGGCTGCTGGTCGGCTCGAACCTCTATGACGTCGAGAACACCCAGATCGTCCACCACCTCGACCAGAGCCTCAAGGCGGTGGTGATGTTCAAGCGCGACATCGACTACGTGGTCGAAGAGGGCAAGGTGATCATCATCGACGAGTTCACCGGCCGCAAGATGAGCGGGCGGCGCTGGTCGAACGGGCTGCACCAGGCGGTCGAGGCCAAGGAAGGCGTGACGATCGAGCCCGAAAACCAGACCATGGCTTCGATCACTTTCCAGAACTATTTCCGGATGTATCCGAAGCTTTCCGGCATGACCGGCACCGCGGCGACCGAAGCGGCCGAATTCTTCGACATCTACAAGATGAACGTGGTGACCATCCCCACCAATGTGCCGGTGCTGCGCGACGACCAGGAGGATGAGTTCTACAAGAACACCACCGACAAGTTCGCCGCGATCGCCAAGCTGATCAAGGAGAAGAGCGAGGCCGGGCAGCCGGTGCTGGTCGGCACGGTCTCGATCGAAAAGAGCGAATTGCTCAGCGAATTCCTGACCAAGGAAGGGGTCAAGCACAACGTGCTCAACGCCCGCTTCCACGAAATGGAAGCCCACATCGTCGCCCAGGCCGGGCAGATGGGCGCGGTTACTGTCGCCACCAACATGGCCGGGCGCGGGACCGACATCAAGCTGGGCGGTAACGTCGAATTCCGGATTGAGGACGAGCTCAAGGACGTTCCGGAAGGCAAGGAACGCGACAAGGCGATCGAAAAGATCAAGCAGGAAGTCGAAGAGCAGCGCCAGCTGGTGCTGGCCACTGGCGGGCTTTGCGTGATCGGCACCGAACGCCACGAAAGCCGCCGGATCGACAACCAGCTGCGCGGCCGCTCGGGCCGTCAGGGCGATCCGGGCATGTCGAAGTTCTACCTCTGCCTGGAGGACGACCTGCTGCGGATCTTCGGGCCCGACACATTGTTCTCCAAGATGATGAATTCGAACCTGGCCGATGGCGAATCGATCGGTTCGCGCTGGCTGTCGAAAGCGATCGAGACCGCCCAGAAGAAGGTCGAAGCGCGCAATTACGACATCCGCAAGCAAGTGGTTGAATACGACGACGTGATGAACGACCAGCGCAAGGTGATCTATGAGCAGCGCGCCGACATCATGGACGCCGACGCGCTCGACGATGTGGTCGAGGACATGCGCCACGATACGGTCAACGCGCTGGTCGGCGATGCCTGCCCGCCGGGATCCTATCCCGAACAGTGGAACCTGGAAGCCTTGCGCGAACAGGTGTTCGACGTGCTGCGGCTCGACCTGCCGATTACCGATTGGCAGGGCGAGGACGGGCTTGAGCCGCAGGATATCGAGCAGCGCATCGTCGAGGCCGCCGATGCCAAGATGGCCGCCAAGATGGGCGAGGATGGGGCGATCTGGCGCCAGGTCGAAAAGCAAATCCTGCTCGACCGGCTCGACCACCACTGGAAAGAACACCTCGCCACGCTCGACGCGCTGCGCCAGGTGGTGTTCCTGCGTGCCTATGCCCAGAAGCAGCCGATCAACGAATACAAGCGCGAGGCTTTTGGCCTGTTCGAAAAGATGCTCGAGGCGATCAGGCTCGACGTCACGCGGATTCTGATGAACAGCGAGCTCAGGAGGCCCGAGCAGGTTGAATTGCCCGATCTGCCCGAATTCCTGACGAGCCATATCGATCCGTTCACCGGCGAAAACGACGCCTCTGCGCGGACGCCCGGGTCCGAAGCGATGATGGGCGCGCTGGGCGCTGGTCTGGCCGCGCTGCCGGGCGGGACCGTTGATCCCTATGCCGACATGGGCCTGTCGCGGAATGCCCAGTGCCCGTGCGGTTCGGGGCAGAAGTACAAGCACTGCCACGGAGCTGCCGGGTAGGGTGCGCAGATATTTGCCCCAGGGAGGGCTGCGAACGGCACTGTTCTGCGCTTCCGGTGCTCACGACCAGTAGGTCGCTGCGCGCCGGTTCTCGAACAGCACCATTCTCGCTCCACCCTGGGCCAAATCTCCGCACACCCTAACGAATTGGGGCAAAATGCATGGATACTTGGCTTGCCCCCGCCTTCTTCGCCACCGCGCTGCTTTATGCGTCGGTGGGGTTTGGCGGGGGATCGACCTACAGTGCGCTGCTCAGCCTGGCTGGGTTCAGCTTTATCCTCCTGCCGATCGTCAGCCTGTGCTGCAACGTGGTGGTGGTTACCGGCAGCAGCATCCGCTTTGCCCGCGCAGGCGTAACGCCGTGGCGGCGGGCCTTGTTGCTCTCGCTGATCGCCGCGCCGCTGGCCTATCTGGGCGGGCTGACCAGGATCAACGAAGCGACTTTCCTGATCCTGCTGGCGATCAGCCTGATCGGGGCCGGGCTGGCCTTGCTGCTGCCCCGAGCTGAGGAGAAAGAGGGCGAACCAAGCCGCGCCGCCCGCTGGATGCCGCTGGCGGCCGCGCCGCTGGGCTATCTGGCCGGGCTGACCGGGATCGGCGGCGGGATCTTCCTCGCGCCCTTGCTGCACTTCTCCCGCTGGGCCGGGGCCCGGGCGATTGCGGCGACGACCAGCCTGTTCATCCTGATCAACTCGCTCGCCGGGCTCTATGGCCAGCTGAGCAAGAATGGCGCTGGCACATTCGGCCTGGCGCTATCGGGCGCACTGCCATTGCTGGTGGCGGTGGTAATGGGCGGGCAGCTCGGCAGCGTGATGGCACTGCGCTTCCTGCCCGAACGCACGATCCGCTGGCTGACGGCCGCGCTGACGATCTTTGCTGGAGGCAAGCTGCTGTGGGATCAACTCGCAGGCTGAGCCTGCGTAGTTTCAAGAATTTGGCTCCCCGAGTTGGATTCGAACCAACGACCAAGTGATTAACAGTCACCTACTCTACCGCTGAGCTATCGGGGAGCAGCCCGACAGGCAGGGGTGCGCCTATAGCAGCGCGGATCGGTTTGGCAAGCGGGTGTGGCGCTAAAATTGAAACTGTTCGGCAAAGATCCGCTCTTCCAGCGTCTTGCCGGGGTCGAACAGCAAGGTCAGCTGCTTGTCGCGCGCGACCTTGACCTTGACCGCCAGGATATCGCGCAGTTCCTTCTGGTCGGCCACGGCAGCGACCGGGCGCTTGTCCGGGTCGAGCACGCGGAATTCGATCTCGTAAGTGTCGGGGATGATCGCCCCGCGCCAGCGGCGGGGGCGGAACGGGCTGATCGGGGTCAAGGCCAGCATGGCCGAGCCGAGCGGCAGGATCGGGCCATTGGCTGAGAGGTTGTAGGCAGTCGAACCCGCCGGGGTCGCGACCAGGATGCCGTCGCACAGCAGTTCGGGCACGCGGACCTTGGCGTTGACCAATATTTCCAGCCGCGCGGTCTGGCGGGTTTCGCGCAGCAGCGACACTTCGTTGATCGCGCAAAAGCTCTCTTGCTTGCCGCTGCCGGTGGTCGCGGTCATTTCCAGCGGGGTGACCGCAAGGCCCTTGGCGCGGGCAACACGTTCGGCCAACGGCCGGCTGTTCTTGGGCCGGTTCATCAGGAACCCGACGGTCCCCAGGTTCATCCCGTAAGCCGGGATGACGCGGCCACAATCGAGCATCTGGTGCAGCGCGTGGAGCATTTGCCCGTCACCGCCGATCACCACCGCGACGTCGGCTTCTTCAAGCGGAACGAACATATTGTCCTGCCGCAGCAAGTCGGCTGCGTCCTGCGCGCGTTCGGTGTCCGATACCAGCAGGGCGAGGCGGGGAAGCGTGGCCATGCGCGGGCTTTAGGGCACGATTTGGCCGTAGCCAACACTTTGGTAGGGTGATCGTGCTATGCGAGGCACAATGAGCGCCAAGCACAGTTACAAATCCGCAGCGAAAAGCGATCCCTTGACCGGCCTGGCGGGCCGCGAGGACGCGGCTGCGCGGCTGGGCGAATGGCTGGGGCAGGGCGAGAAAGTCCATGCCCTGCTGATCGGCCTGAGGCGGTTCGATGCGCTCAACCTGGCCTATGGCACCTCGGCGGGTGATGCGGTGCTGGGCGAAGTGGCGCAGCGGCTCAAGCATTTTGCCGCCGACGAGCTCGAAGGCGCCTGGCTGACCGCGCGCAGCGGGGGCGACGAATTCCTGCTGCTCGCTACCGAACCATGCAGCCGCGAACGCTGGCAGCTGGCTGCCGGGCAAGTGCTCGACTTGCTGGCCAAACCAATCCCGACCGCCTGGGGAACCATGCGGCTAAGCCCACGCGGCGCCTTGCTGCGCGGGATCGAGGGCGACAGCGCCGCGACCGTGCTCGACCGGCTGGGGCAGGCGCTGCACCAGGCGATGGGCCAGGCCGCACGGCGGCTGGTCTGGGCCGATGGTGAGGCGACCCGTTCGGGCCTGAGCGCGGCGCAGCTTGAGGGCGATCTGCTCCAGGCGCTCGACAAGGGCGAGATCGAGGTGGTTTACCAGCCGCAGTTTTCCTGCCGCGACGACCGGCTGACCGGGGCTGAGGCTTTGGCGCGCTGGAACCACCCGACGCTGGGCCGGATCGGCGCGGGCGCGCTGTTCGCGATTGCCGAACGCGCCGATCATGTCGCCCAGCTTTCGCAGCACATCGCCCGGCTGGCGCTGAAGGGCGCGAAGGGTTGGCCGATGGACCTGCGGCTATCGCTTAACGTCACGCCCAACGATCTGGCCAGCCCGGACTTTGCCGCGGGCTTTGCCAGGCTGGTCAAGCAGACCAAGTTCGAACCCTGGCGGCTGACGCTGGAAGTGACCGAGCAGGTCCTGCTCGCCGATGTCGCCCATGCCTCGCAGACGCTTGCCGAGCTGGCGAAGCAGGGGATGAGGATCGCGCTCGACGACTTCGGGGCGGGGTTCTGCAACTTCCGCTACCTCAAGCTGCTGCCGTTGCATTACCTCAAGCTCGACCGGTCGATGATCGAAGGCGTGGCGGGCGATGCGCGCGACCTGGCAGTGCTGCGCGCGATCCTGGCGATGGCCGGGGCGCTGGAGCTCAAGGTGATTGCCGAGGGCGTCGAAACCGAAGCCCAGCGCGCGCTGGCGGCCAGCGAGGGCTGCGAATTCTACCAGGGCTTCCTGCGCGCCCAGCCGATGGGGGCGGCGGCGTTTCTGGAACTGGCGCGGGGTTAACGCGCCTTGCGCGCAATCGCGCTCAAACCCTTGGTCAGCTGAAACAATCCGTTGAGCCGCGCCTCGGCATTGGCCCAGGCCCGAGTGACGACGATCTTGCTGTCGGGACGCAGCTTGATCGTGCCTTCCAACCGCGCGGCATAGGCGATCAGGCCGACCGGATCGGGGAACTGGTCCTGGTGGAACGAAACCAGCGAACCCTTGGCCCCGACATCGATCTTGGCAATGTTCGCCTCGATCGCCTGGCGCTTGATCTGGATCAGCTTGACCAGGTTGGCGGTGGGCTGGGGCAGCGGGCCGAAGCGGTCGATCATCTCGGCGCTGAGGCTTTCGATCTCGGCCTGGTCCTCGGCGTCGTTGAGGCGGCGGTAGAGCGCCATGCGCACCGCTAGGTCGGGCACGTAGTCCTCGGGAATCATGATCGGCGCATCGACGGTGATCTGCGGGGAGAGCGCGTGGCGTTCCTTCGCCAGCCCCAGCTCGCCCGCCTTGGCCGCCAGGATCGCGTCTTCCAGCATCGACTGGTACAGTTCGAAGCCGACCTCGCGGATATGGCCGGACTGTTCGTCGCCCAAAAGGTTGCCCGCGCCGCGGATGTCGAGATCGTGGCTGGCGAGCTGAAAGCCCGCGCCCAGGCTGTCGAGATCACCCAGCACCTTGAGCCGCTTTTCCGCGACTTCGGGCAATTGCCGCCCCGCCGGGGTGGTGAGGTAGGCATAGGCGCGCAGCTTCGACCGCCCGACCCGCCCGCGCAGCTGATAAAGCTGGGCCAGACCAAAGCGGTCGGCGCGGTGGATGATGATCGTGTTGGCGCTGGGGATATCGAGCCCAGACTCGATAATCGTGGTTGAGAGCAGCACTTCGTACTTCTTCTCATAGAACGCGCTCATCCGCTCCTCGACTTCGCTCGCTGCCATCTGGCCGTGCGCGGTGACGAAGCGGATCTCGGGGACGGTATCGTGCAGCCATTGCTCAACCTCGGCCATGTCGGCGATGCGCGGCACCACGATAAAACTCTGCCCGCCGCGGTGATGCTCGCGCAGCAGGGCCTCGCGCATCACCATCTGGTCCCATTCCATCACATAGGTGCGCACCGCCAGCCGGTCGACCGGGGCGGTCTGGATGGTGGAGAGCTCGCGCAGGCCAGACATCGCCATCTGCAAGGTGCGCGGAATCGGCGTGGCGGTGAGGGTGAGCATGTGGACGTTGCTGCGCAGCTGCTTCAGCGTTTCCTTGTGGTTCACGCCAAATCGCTGCTCTTCATCAACGATTACAAGGCCGAGCCGTTTGAACTTCAGGCTCTTTGCCAGAAGCGCATGAGTGCCGATCACCACATCGACGGTGCCGCCCTCCAGCCCGTCCTTGGTCGCGCGGGCTTCCTTGTCGCCCACCAACCGCGAGAGCCGCCCGACTTGCAGCGGGAAGCCGGCAAAACGCTCGACGAAATTGCTGTAATGCTGGCGCGCGAGCAAGGTGGTCGGCGCGATCACCGCGACCTGCTGCCCGGCCATCGCCGCAACGAACGCGGCGCGCAAGGCGACCTCGGTCTTGCCGAAGCCGACATCGCCGCAGACCAGCCGGTCCATCGGCTTGCCTTCGGCCAGGTCGCTGAGCACGTCCTCAATCGCGGCTTCCTGGTCCTCGGTTTCCTGCCAGGGGAAGCCCTCGACGAACTGGTTAAAGCCGACGTCGGCTTGCAGCACCGGCGCAGTGCGCAGCGCGCGCAAGGCTGCGGTCTTGAGCAATTCGTGCGCGATGGCGCGGATGCGCTCCTTGAGGCGGCTCTTGCGCTTCTGCCAGCCTTCGCCGCCCAGCCGGTCTAGCCCGACAAATTCGGCATCGCTGCCATAGCGCGACAGCACGTCGATATTCTCGACCGGCACATAGAGCTTGTCGCCGCCGGCATATTCCAGCGCCACACAGTCGTGCGGGCTTTGGCCGACCGGGATCGATTGCAGCCCGATGTAGCGGCCGATCCCGTGATCCATGTGGACCACCAGATCGCCCGGGGTCAGCGCGGCCAGTTCGGCCAGGAAAGCATCGGCCCCCTTGCGGCGTTTCTTGCGGCGGACCAGCCGGTCGCCCAGGATGTCCTGCTCGGTCACCAGCTCGATCTCGGCGTTCGAGAACCCGGTTTCGAGCGGCAGCACCATGGCGACGGGGGAGCCCTTGGCGGCGAGGCCGAGCGCTTCCTGCCAGCTATCCGCCATCACCGGGGCGGGCCGCACGGCCTCTCCCAGGATCGCAGCGATCCGGGCGCGGCTGCCCTCGCTGTAGGCCGCGATCAGCGCCTTGCGGCCCTGCGCGGCCTGTCCGGTGAGGTAGCGCGCCGCCGCTTCATAAACGTTGTCACCGCGCGCGCGTTCGGGGGTGAAATCGCGGCTGCCGGTGAAACCGAAGTCGATCGTATTGGCGCTTTCAGGCTGTGCGAACATCTCGGCGCGGTGGACCGGGTGGGTGATCAGCGCCGCGTCGAGCTCTTCCCGAGACAAGTACAGTGCAGCAGGTTCGAGCGGGCGATAGCTGCCCGCCGCCTTGCCGCTGCTCTCGGTGCGCGAGGCGAAATAATCGGCCACATCGCCCAACCGCTCGTCCGCCGCGCCCAGGGCGCTGTTGTCGATCACCAAGGTGTCCTGCGGCGCAAGGTGGTCGAACAGCGTAACCAGCCGCTCCTCGAACAGCGGCAGCCAGTGCTCCATCCCGGCGAGCCGCCGTCCGTCGCTGACCGCCTGATACAGCGGATCGCCGGTGGCATTGGCCCCGAACAGTTCGCGGTAGCCGCTGCGAAAGCGCTTGATGCTGTCCTCGTCGAGCAGCGCCTCGCTGGCGGGCACAGTACGTGTTCGGCCAGGGACCCGGTCGAGCGTTGGGTGTTGGGATCGAATGTGCGCAGCGTTTCCAGCTCGTCGCCGAAGAAATCGAGCCGCAGGCCGGCCTCAAGTCCGGATGGGTAGATATCGAAGATTGACCCACGCACCGCGAATTCGCCGGCGTCGGCAACGGTATCGGTGCGGCTGTAGCCCTGCTTTTGCAGCAGCGCGATCAGGCTCTCGCGGCCGATCTCGATCCCCGGCTTGAGCACCTTGACGTTCTCGCGGATCCGGAACGGGGTCAGCACGCGTTGCAGCAGCGCGTTGATGGTGGTGACGAACAGCTGCGGACCCTTGGCAAGGAGCTGCAGCTTCTGCAGCGCCGCCAGCCGCCGCGCGCTGACCGACAAGGCCGGGCTGGCGCGGTCATAAGGCAGGCAATCCCAGGCCGGGAAAGAAATCACCTCCAGTTCGGGCGCGAAGAATTGCGCGGTGTCGGCAATCGCCTGCATCGCCGCTTCGTCCGCCGCGATAAACACTGCCCGGCCATTTGCTGCGCGCGCAAGGTCTGCCAGCACCAGCGGCTGCGCGCCGCGCGGCAAGGCGGCCAGCGCCAGCGGGCTTTTCGCGGACAGGATTCGGGTGAAGTCAGGCATCTCTCACGCAGCACCAATTTCCCCGCGTGCCATTTTTGAGGGCAAGCGGGGTGGGATTCGGTTGCGGGGCTTTAGGGGTAAAAGGTCGCGCAACCAAGCTTTCTCAATCCGTCCACCAAACCCGTTCGTCCCGAGCGAAGTCGAGGGATGGCGTGCGGGGCGGTCCCTCGACTTCGCTCGGGACGAACGGATTAGGGTTGTCGCGCAAAGGAATCCCAAACCCACGCCCGTTCGCATCGAGCGAAGTCGAGATGCCGTGCCTGGGTGTCTCGACTTCGCTCGACTCGAACGGAAATCAGGCCAGAATCAGCGCGGGATTTCAACGAAATCGAGTTTGCGGAACGCATCCATCTGCGCACCGGCATATTTCTCAGGCACTGGCAGGGTCCCCAGCGCCCATGCCATGATTTCGACATCCTCTTCGTCCAGCAGCGCCTCGAACCAGGTCAGTTCGGCCTCGCTCCAGTTCGCATGGTGGTGGTCGAAGAAGCACCCGATCATGTAATCGGCCTCGCGGGTGCCTCGGTGCCAGGCGCGGAATTTTAGCCGCTTGATTCGGGATGTATCGTGCATGGCTGGCGGTTACGGGTGAAAGCGTGGCTGCGCAATCGCCAAGGGGAGAGCAAGGTGTATTCGGACGAACAGGATTTCGCAGGCATGGAACTGGCGGCGCGGCTCAGCGCCGAATACCGGCGCGAGGTGGCCAATGCGCCCAGCTACCCGACCGCAGGCTATGGCGAGATCCACGCCCGCTTCGATGGCCCGGTCCCCGAAGAGGGAACCGACGGTCTGACCCTGATCGAGGAGCTGGATCGCGGCGCGCGCGATGGCTTGCGGCCCATTGTCGGCCCGCGCTTCTACGGCTGGGTCAACGGCCATTCGCACCTCGCCGGCGTCGCGGCGGACTGGCTGACTTCGGCCTGGGGGCAGAACTGCGCGGGCATTCCGATGACCCCTTCGGGCGCTGCGGTCGAAGCCGTAGCGGTGCGCTGGTTGCTCGAACTGCTCGATCTGCCGGCGGAAAGCTCGGTCGGACTGGTTTCGGGCGCGACCATTGCCAATTTCGTCGGGCTTGCCGCAGCGCGCGGTGAGCTGCTGCGCCGCCAGGGCTGGAATGTCGAGGATGACGGGCTCTACGGCGCGCCGCCGCTCAGGGTGCTGATCGGAGCCGATGCGCATAACACCGTATTTTCGGGGCTGCGCTATCTGGGGCTGGGCGAGAAGCGCGTCACCACGATCGCCACCGACGATATGGGGCGGATGCTGCCCGCGTCCCTGGAAAAGGCAATGGCCGCCGACTCAGCTCCGGCGATCGTGATCGGACAGGCCGGACAGATCAACACCGGGGTCAGCGATCCCTTCGCGGTGATCGCGCCGATCGTTCACGCGGCGGGCGGTTGGCTGCACGTCGATGGCGCGTTCGGGCTGTGGGCGCGGGCCAGCGCCAAGCATCGGCACTTGCTTGACGGGATCGAACAGGCGGATTCGATGGCAACCGACGGCCACAAGTGGCTGCAAACGCCGTACGATTGCGGCTTCACCATCGTTCGCCACGAGCAAGCCCACCGCCGGGCGATGGACATGACCGCCAGCTACCTGACCCGCGACAACGAGCAATACCGCCATCCCGGCGCTTACGTTCCCGAACTGTCGCGCCGTTCACGTGGCTTTGCGGCCTGGGCGATGATGCGACGGCTGGGCCGCGCGGGGATCGCACGGATGGTCGATGAAGATGTGCGGGTGGCGCAGCATCTGGCGCAAGGGATCGCCGCGATCCCGGGCGTGGAAGTGGTCAATCAGCCCGAGCTCAACCAGTTCATGGTCCGCTTTGGCGCAGGCACCACGCCCGAAGAAGGCGATCGGCTGACCCAGCTGACGGTCGATCAAATCCAGCGTGACGCCGTCGCCTACATGGGCACCGCCCTGTGGCGCGGGCGGCTGGTGATGCGGGTCTCGGTCTGCTCGATCGCGACCACGACCGAGCATGCCGATATCACGATCGCAGCGGTCAGGGCGGCGTGGAAGGCGGTGCAGGCGCTTGCCTGATCCTATGATCCGAAAAGCCCCTCCCCGGCGGGGAGGGGTTGGGGGTGGGGGCTCAACGCTAGCGTCGAACCCCCATCCCAACCCTTCCCCAATGGGGAAGGGCTAAGGATTTCGTGCAAGCTGTTGAGGGTTAAACCTTTTCACGCAGCGCCGCGACGATATCCGCAGGCGCCCTCCCGCTCAGGTCCTTGTGATATTCCTTGAGCAAGGCCCGCTCGGTCATCTTGTGATAGTGCCGTCGCATCTCGCCCAAGGTCTTGGGGCTGGCGAAGACCACCAGCGACTTGATCTTGCCCGCCAGCACCTGGCCATTGAGCCAGACAGTCGCGGCGATTGCGTGGGCGTCTTCGTCGATCTGCTTGTCGGCGTGGTTGCCCGCGCTGGAATGGTGGCCGCCACCCGAATGGTTATGGGAATCGAGCTTGGGGGCGTCGAGCGTCTGCAATTCGGGCTCGGCCTCGTCACTGGCGTTGCGATAGAGTTCGAAATTCCTGCCATCGACCAGCGCGATCACGGCTCCATGGGGTAACAGCATTGGGGGTTCTCCTGATTGTGCCACCAGCAAAGACCTGTGCGGCACTTGCGTCCATGCGCTGGGTCAAATTGCAGGTCGGCCAAGTAAATTGGTGAGAATCGGCAACCTCAGTTTTCCTGTCACAACCTCCGTTCGTGTCGAGCGAAGTCGAGACACCTGCGCGCGGCATCTCGACTTCGCTCGATGCGAACGGAGGCGGGGCGATTGGGGTTTTTCAAAAGCCTTAGCACAGGTTAACACGCATCCATGCGCCCCGACCGGCTCAACCCCTTGTTCATTTCCGCCGACAGCCTGAAAGGCGTCGGGCCGGGGCTGGCGCGTCCGCTCGAGCGGCTGGGACTGGGGCGGGTGCGCGACTTTGCCTATCACTTGCCCGACCGTTTCGTCACCCGCCGCGCGGTGGCCGATCTGGACGAAGCGAGCGTGGGTGAGAACATCGTGGTCAAGCTGACCCCGTTGGAATACCGCGCTTCGGTCGGGCGCGGGCCAATGCGGGTGCTGGCCAGCGATACCGCTGGAAATGTGGCCGCGATCACCTATTTCGGGCGCGCTTCGCACGGGGGCAAAAAGGCGCTGCCGCTGGGTGAGGCCCGCTGGGTGGCAGGACGCCTCGACCAGTACGGACAGATGCTCCAGATCGTCCATCCCGACCACGTTGTCGCGGAAAGCGGCGCGGCGCTCAGCCAGTTGGTCGAGCCGGTTTACCCGCTGTCCGAAGGGCTGACCCAGGGGCGGCTGGCGGCGCTGATCCACCAGGCCATGGCCGGGGTGCCCAGTCTGCCCGAATGGATCGAGCCCAGCTTGCTCGACAAGATGCACTGGCCGGCCTGGCGCGACGCGCTGGAACTGGCGCACAAAGGCGAGCACGCCGCCGCGCGCGACCGGCTGGCCTACGACGAACTGCTGGCCAACAGCCTGGCCTTGATGCTGGTCAGGAATTCGAACCGCAAGCAGGTCGGCACGCCGCTCAAGGGCGACGGCAGCTTGCGCGCGCGGTTGCAATTGCCGTTTGAGCTGACCGGGGCGCAGCGGCGCTCGATTGCCGAGATCGAGCAGGACATGGCCCAGCCCGCGCCGATGCTGCGCCTGCTGCAAGGCGATGTTGGCTCGGGCAAGACTGCGGTGGCGCTGGAAGCGATGCTGGTCGCGGTTGAGGGCGGGGCGCAGGCCGCCTTGCTCGCGCCGACCGAAATCCTCGCCCGCCAGCACTATGAAACGCTCAGCCGGATGGCCGCGCCGACGGGCGTCACCATCGCGCTGCTGACCGGCCGCGACAAGGGCAAAGCGCGCGAATCGATCCTGATGGGGCTGATGGATGGCTCAATCCAGATTGTCGTCGGCACACACGCGATCTTCCAGGATGCGGTGACTTACAAGAACCTGGCGATGGTGGTGATCGACGAGCAGCACCGCTTTGGCGTCGCCCAGCGGGTGATGCTGGGCCAGAAGGGGCGGCGCACGCCGCACTGCCTGGCGATGACCGCCACCCCGATCCCGCGGACGCTAACGCTGGCCCAGTACGGTGAGATGGACGTGAGCCGCCTCGACGAGATGCCCCCCGGCCGCCAGCCGATCGACACCCGGGTGGTCGCGGTCGAGCGGATGGGCGATGTGGTCGGCGCGCTGGGCCGGCATCTGGAAAGCGGCCACCAGGCCTATTGGGTCTGCCCGATGGTCCGCGAGCTGGAGAGCGAGGACATCGCCGCCGCCGAGGCCCGCTATGCCGAGCTCAAGACCCGCTTTGGTGACACGGTGGTGCTGGTTCACGGGCAGCTGCGGCCCGAGGTCAAGGACGCCGCGATGGAACGCTTCGCGCGCGGCGAGGCCAAGCTGCTGGTCGCCACCACGGTGATCGAAGTCGGGGTCGATGTCCCCAATTCAACGCTGATGGTGATCGAACAAGCCGAACGCTTCGGCCTCGCCCAGCTCCACCAGCTGCGCGGCCGGGTGGGCCGCGGCGAGGGCAAGAGCACCTGCCTGCTGCTGCGCGGCGAGGCACTCAGCGAAACCGCCCGCGAGCGGCTGGCGCTGATGCGCGAGAGCCAGGACGGCTTCAAATTGGCCGAGGAAGACCTCAGGTTGCGCGGCGGCGGCGAACTGCTGGGAACGCGCCAGTCGGGCGATACGCCGTTTCGCGTAGCAAGTCTCGAGCAGATCCAGCGGTTGTTGCCCTTGGCCCACGATGACGCGCGGCTGCTGATGGAACGCGATGGCGGGCTGACCGGCGAGCGGGGGGAGGCGGCGCGGTTGTTGCTCTACTTGTTTGAGCGAGACTGGGGGGTGCAGTTGCTGCGGGGGGGATAGCTTTGCTCGTTCGGCGCCGTCATCCTGAACTTGTTTCAGGATCCATTGTGCAGCAAGGACGGTGTCCAGAGGAGACAGGTGACTGTTGGAACCGGGATCGAAACGCCGATAGCGTGCCCCTTCGCTTGCGCTCGGGAGTTTTTGCGGAAAACGTCCCCCGGACGTTTTCTTTTTCGCAAAAACTGGTCGGGGAAAGAGGATTCGAACCTCCGGCCCCTGCCTCCCGAAGACAGTGCTCTACCAGGCTGAGCTATTCCCCGACCGATCGTTCACCCCC
>PNJT01000029.1 GCA_013822005.1 Novosphingobium sp.
GGGGCAACCAGCCCCTGCCACGCGCCGCGCCTCGCCAGCGGCCTTCCTGGCCCAATCACGATGACCCAGAATGGTCGGGAAGTGCCCTAGCCCTTCTTCTTCGCAATCCAGGCATCGACCCGCCGCTCCAGAATGGAGAGCGGCTGCGATCCCGATGCGATCAGCAGGTCGTGGAAGCCCTTGATGTCGAACTTGGCGCCCAGCGTGGCCTCGGCCTTGCGGCGCAGCTCCAGGATCTTGATCATCCCGATCTTGTAACCGGTCGCCTGCCCCGGGTTGGTCAGGTAGCGCCGCACTTCTGATCGCGATCGCTGGATCGGCTGGCGGCCGGTGGTGTTCATATAGGTGACCGCTTCGTCCTCGGTCCAACCTTTGGCATGGAGGCCGGTATCGACCACCAGTCGCGCGGCGCGGAACAGTTCGGCGTCGAGCCGCATGAAATCGGCCGCTGCATCGGGGAAAGCGCCCATTTCCTTGCACAGCGCCTCGGCATAGAGTCCCCAGCCTTCGCCAAAGGCGACGTAGCCGGTGACCGAGCGGAATTTCGGCCCGCTTTGCTGGCGAACCTGGATATCGCCCTGCATGTTGTGGCCGGGAATCGCCTCGTGGCACATCAGCGTGTACATCGCCGCCGGGTCGGGCCGGTTGCCGGCCAGGTGGACAAAGGTGCGGGCCGGGCGCTTGCCATCGGGGCTGGGGGCGCTGGCATGGGCCGCGCCGCCGGGGATCTCGGTAAAGGCCGGCTCGCGCACCACCTCGATCCCATAGGCGGGCACCGTGGCGAAATAGGGCCCCAGCAGGCCGCGGGTCTTGGTTACAAAGGCATTGGCGTTGCTGAGGTATTCCGCGCGCATCGCATCGTCGTAGGGCACCGGCGGATAGAGCCGGGCGCGCTCGGCATAGAAGGCGTGGCGATCCTTGAACCCGGCCTGGCGGGCCAGGGCATCCTGTTCGCCCTCGATCCGGGTTACTTCGGACAGGCCGATCGCGTGGATCTGATCAGCGGTCAGATCGGTCGTGGTGTTGAGCTGCAATTCGCTGGCGTAATAGGCGAGCCCGCCCGGCAGCGTGAGCGCGCCAACCCGTCCGCTGGGCGCGGTAGCCAGATTGCCCTTGGCCCAGGCGATAACCCGGCCATAGGCGGACCGCAGCGCGATAATTGCGGTCTTGGCCTGCTCCAGCATGGCATTGGCCTGGCCCTGGGTCAGCTTGCCGCTAGCGACCAGCGCCGCCGTCTTGGCTTTCACATCGGCCCACAAGGCAGCGTCCGGGCCGGGGCCGAATGGCGCCCCGCTGATCAGCTTTTCACTGCCCGAAATCACCGTTTCGATCTGGAACCTGGGCGCCCGAATGCCCGCCGCGTCGCTGGCCTTGGCGCGGACAATCGCCTGATCGAGCACGGCAGGAATGCCGCGCAGGCGGGCGATGTAGTTCTTCAGGTCGGTGGCATCGGCGACGGTGTGGGTGTTGATCAGGAAATCGGGCAGCTGGCTGTGCAGGGTATTGAGCCGCGAATAGAACGGCGGGCGGTAGATCCGGTGCGCATGGGCCTGCGCGGCGCGCTCAGCTTCCAGCGCCCAGATTTCGTAATTAACCTGCGCTTCGGGCGAGAGCTTGGCCCGGTCGAACCGGACCTGCATCCGCGCGGCGCTGGCCTTGCGCCAGACGACCAGGGCATTGGCGGCCCGATCGCTGATATCGTTCCAGCGGTCGCCGCCCTGCTTCATCCCCAGCCGGGTTGCCAGCTGCGGCTGCATGGTGATCAGTTGGGCGAACTCGGCGTCCAGAAAGGCGGTCAGCCGGGCATCTTCGCTGAGTGCAGCAGGAGCGGCCGGAGCCTTGGCGGCGGGGCTGGCCCCGGGCAGCAGCAAGGCAAACCCGATGGCGGCAAGGCTGGTGGTCAATGTGCGCATGGTGATCCCGGGTCCCTCTGTTCGTGCCTGACCATAGGCAGGTGATTGACCGGCGGGAAGCCCTGCAAGAGGCGCCGGTCCGTCATACCCCCGCAACAATCCTGTGCGACTCAGCGATCATGGACACGCAGCAAGCCACGTTCGACTGGATTGCCTGGTACGCCAGCATTCCCGGGGTCCCTGCCGGTTGGGGTGCAAGCCCCGCGGTGCCAGTTTCGCCCCTGGTGGCGGATGAGCTGGTGGAAGCGGAAATGCCGTTGCTTGAGGCCGCCTAGACTCCGTCCCTGCGGTAAGCCCTTCCCCGGTGGGGAAGGGTTGGGATGGGGGTTCGGCGCTTGCCTTCGAGCGTCGAGCCCCCACCCCCAACCCCTCCCCACAGGGGAGGGGGGTTTTGTTGTCGTCAGTTCGCGGTCTGCGCCTTTTCATAGGCCTCTTTGTACTCGTCGCGCAGCAAGCGCTTGTAGAGCTTGCCGGTCAGCTCGCGCGGCAATTGTTCGCGGAAATCGATCTGGCGCGGCATTTTTACCCGGCTGAGCTGCGGGGCGAGGTAGGCCATCAGTTCTTCGGCCAGTTCCGGGCTTTCCTCGCCCATGTCCATCGGCTGAACCACCGCGACCACGCGCTCGCCCATGTCGGGATCGGGCGCGCCGATCACGGCGGCATCGGCGACCTTGGGATGCGTGATCAGCAGGTTCTCGATCTCCTGCGGATAGATGTTCACCCCCCCGCTGATGATCATGAAGCTCTTGCGGTCGGTCAGGAACAGATAGCCGTCCTGATCCTGATAGCCGACGTCGCCCAGGCTGGTCCAACCGTGCTTGTTCCTGGCGTCCTGGGTCTTTTGCGGATCGTTGTGGTATTCGAACGAGACCATGCCTTCGGTCGGTTCGAAGAAGATCTGGCCTTCGCTGCCGCGGGGCAGTTCGTCGCCGGCTTCGTCGCAGACGCGGATGATCCCGGTCAGCGCCCGGCCCACGGTGCCGGGCTTGGTCAGCCATTCCTGGCTGGTCACAAAGGTGAACCCGTTGCCCTCGGTCCCGGCGTAGTATTCGTAGAGCACCGGGCCCCACCATTCGATCATCGCCTGCTTGACCGGCACCGGGCAGGGCGCGGCGGCATGGATCGCGCACTTGAGCGTGGAAACATCGTACTTGCGGCGCACTTCCTCGGGCAGCTTGAGCATCCGCACGAAATGGGTCGGCACGAATTGGGCATCGGTGATCTGGTACTTTTCGATCGCGGCCAGCGCGGCCTCGGGATCGAATTTCTCCATCACCACGACGGTGCCGCCCAGCTTCTGGATGGTCATCGACCAGCGCAGCGGCGCGGCGTGATAGAGCGGAGCGGGGGAGAGATAGGTCGCATCGGGCTTGATCCCGAAGGCCATCATGGTCAGGCCCACCAGGGCATTGGCCTGATCGATCGCCGGGTCTTCGGGCAGCGGGATCTTGACCCCTTTGGGCCGTCCGGTGGTGCCGCTGGAATAGAGCATGTCGACGCCCGCGCGCTCGTCGGCGATCGGGCTGTCGGGCATCGCCGCCAGCGCGGCTTGGGCATCCACCCCGAAGCGCAGTTGCGGAACCTGCGGCGCCAGTTTCGCCACTTCGTCCATCGTCGCAGCGAGATAGGCGGAGGAGAACAGGATCTTCGCGCCGCTGTCCTCAAGGATATAGGCAATCTCGGGCGGGGTCAGGCGGCTGGAAATGCCGACATAGTGCAGCCCTGCGCGCTGGAAGCCCCAGGTCAGGCAGAAGAACCACGGGTGGTTTTCCATGCACAGCGCCACGGTATCGCCAATCCCGATCCCGCGCGAACGCAGCAGCTGGGCAACCTGGTTCGAACGCCGGTCAAGCTCGGCGAAGGTAATCGTTTCGCCGCTGCCGGCCATGATGATCGCAGCGCGATCAGGCTGCGTGCGGGCGTGGACGCTGGGATGCATCGCTCTCTCCTTGGTCGGCGTTGTTCGCCGGGTTTGGGAGAGGTTTAACCGTTCGATTAAATGACGCAAATGATTCGTGGTTTGGAGAGGTCAGAATGGTTCACGCAGAGGCGCGGGGAAGAAAGTCGAGGCGCAGAGATGTTGAGCAATCCGCGAAGCGGCTCCATTCATCAGACGTCGCGCTAAACGCGCCCCTGGATGTGAGAGCGGCTGCGCCTCTGGCGCAACTCCTCTGCGCCTCCTCTTCTTCTCTGCGCCTCTGCGTGAACTCTTTCAAACGCTACCGATGCGAAAAGGGCGACGGTTGCCCGTCGCCCTCTTTCCAGCATCCTCTCCGGAACTGGACCCCGTCCGGAGTCTTCGCCCCGGTCCGGACGAAATGTCTTAGTCTTCGTCGCCGTCGCCGATCGCGGCGGCATTGGCCGGAGCGGCGGCCAGGGCCGGCATCGCGGCATTCTGCATGTAAGGCACCGGGTTCACCGCCAGGCCGCCGATCCGCACTTCATAGTGCAGGTGCGGACCGGTCGAACGGCCGGTCGAACCGACATAGCCGATCAGGTCACCCTTGCGGACCTGCTGGCCGGCCGCGACGTTAAGCCGCGAAAGGTGGCCATAGCGGGTCTGGATGTTGCCGCCGTGTTCAAGCGCGATGTAGAGCCCGTAGCTTGAGAACCATTCGGCCTTGCTGATCATGCCATCGGCAGTGGCATAGATCGGGGTGCCGGTCGGCATGGCCAGATCGACGCCCTTGTGCCCGCGGCGGCCGCCCAGCACCGGGTGCGTGCGCATCCCGAAACCGCTGGTCAGCGCAGCGCCGTAAAGCGGGTTGCGCGAGGGGATCGAAACCTTGGCGGGGCGGAAAGTGGGGGCAGCCGAGATGGCAGCGGGAGCAGCGGCGGCGGGAGCAATCACCAGCTGTCCGTTGTCCATCGACTTCCAGCCGTTGAACAGATTGCGGAAATCGTCGTCACCCTGGACCGAGGGCTTGGCCGCCTGGGCAGCGCGCAGCGGCGCGGTGACGTCCGCATTGGCAGCAGCGCTGTTGGCGAAAGCCGGGGTGGCGAGAGAAAGGCTCGAAAGCGCGGCAACCATGCCTGCAACCGCGCGAACCTTGGCAAAAATCGAAAAAGCGACCAACTCAAACAACCTTGTTTTGCGACCCGGTCGGGACCGAGCAAACTTGGCAGTGTCGAACAGTTAGTCCGGCACTTTCGTTTCGTGTGAGATGGTCGGTAAAGCCCCCCGCCGTCTCGTTGAGGAGGGCATGCCGGGGGGCTGATTAACAATCAACCCCGGCATAGAAGGAGCGCGATAAACCGGCACTGAGACGCGCTGAGTCGTTGAATGGCGGCTTAACGGACCCTCGAAAGTGGCGCGCAACCAACATTTTCCAGAGCTTTTCCGGGGATTCGCCGCGCACCAAAGATTCGGCGATGAAATGCGTTGAACCGAATCGGACGTGGGCCACTTCGTCGTCAAGGATGCGACTCAGGATTTTTGCGCCGCGCTCGTCGCCGGCCGCGCGGACCCGTTCGAGCGTCGCCGGCGTGACATCGAGCCCGCGCGCTTCGAGCACCATCGGCACCACCGCCAGCCGGGCCATGACATCGTGCGCAGTCTCGCGCGCGGCGTCCCACAGGCCCGAGTGCGCGGGCAACGCGCCATAATGGCTGCCAAGCGCGTTCAGGTGCCGCTCGAGCAGCGCGAAATGCATCGCCTCGTCGGCTGCGACCTTAAGGAAATCGGACGTGAACTGCCGCCCCATCTGCGCCCCGAACCGCCCGGCCATATCGAGCGCCAGGTCGATCGCGACAAATTCGATGTGGGCGAGCGCATGCCACAGTGCGATCCGCCCACGTTCGGACCCGCCCCCAGAACCTCCATACCCGCGCTTGGGCATCTGGCCCGGCGGCAGCAGTTCGGGCTTGGCCGGTCGGCCCGGCTCGTCGGGCATCGCCATATCGAAAGTGAAGTCCAGTCGCCCAAGCCGCCAGCCGCGCACCAGCGCACGGGTTTGCATCACCTTGGCGCGCGGCTCGCATTCCAGTAGCGCGGCGCGGATCGCCTGGGCGAGCGTGGTCACAGCGCCCGAGCGGCCGCCAGCACGTCCTCGGCGTGGCCCTTGACCTTCACCGGGCTCCAGACCCGGGCGATCGTGCCCTGCGCATCGACCAGCACGGTCGAGCGGATCATGCCCATGTATGTGCGGCCATAGTTCTGTTTCTCACCCCAGAACCCCAGCGCGTCCGATAGCCCGCCCTCTGCCGCATCGCTGGCAAGCGGGGCGGTGAGATCGTACTTGGCGATGAATTTGGCGTGGCGTGCAGGCGGGTCCTTGCTGATCCCCAGCAAGGCGGTGCCGGCCTTGGCAAAGTCAGCGGCGAGCGCGGAAAAGTCCTTGTTTTCGGTGGTGCAGCCGGGGGTATCGTCCTTGGGATAGAAGAACAGCACCAGCTTCTGCCCGGTGAAATCTGCCGGACAAACCGCGGTGCCGTCGGGTCTGGTCAGGGCAATTGGGGGCAGCTTGTCGCCCGCTTTGGCAAGAGCCATCAGTCAATCTCCAGTGTTTCGCCGAAAGTCATGTGCCAGCACTGCGCAACGGTGCGGCGCGCGGCGAGCAGATTCGCAGCCAGGTCATCCCAATCGCTGGATTGGCAGGCCTGCGCAAGCGCCCTGCGCGCGGCCGGAGGCGGTTCCTGCGCATCGGGGGCCAGCAGGCGTGAGGCGATCAGGAAGCGGGCCAGCACGCGGTTGGCCTGTTCCAGGCGGGCGGAACCAGTCCGGCCGAGACCAGCAGGGCCAGCGCCCCGCGCAGCGACTGCTCCAGCCCCTGGCCCTCGCGCAATTGCAGATAGTGGACCACGAATTCCAGATCGACCAGCCCGCCGCGCGCCAGCTTGATATCGAGCGGGCCTTTGCACGGTTTGTGCCGCGCCATCTCGCCGCGCATGTGCAGCACGTCCTCGCGCAGCCTGGCCGGATCGCGCGGCGCGGTCAGCACCGCATGGACGATCGTTTCCAGCGCGCGGCGGCCATCAGCGGGGCCATAGAGCACCCGCGCGCGGGTCAGCGCCATGTGCTCCCAGGTCCAGGCGGCTTCGCGCTGGTAGCGTTCGAAACTGTCGAGATTGACTGCCAAAGGCCCCTGCGCACCCGACGGCCGCAGCCGGGTATCGACTTCGTACAGCGCGCCCTCGGCGGTCGGTACCGACAGTGCGGCGACCACGCGTTGGCCGAGGCGGTTGAAATAGAGCGTCGCTCCCAGCGGCCGCGCCCCGTCGCTTTCGGTCGCATGGTCGCCGGTGAACAGGAACACCAGGTCAAGGTCGCTGGCATGGGTCAGGGCCCCACCGCCCAGCCGGCCCAGCCCCAAGACCAGCAGCTCGCCCCCAGGGACCTTGCCGTGGACCCGTTCAAACTCGGCCTGGGTGGCATCGACCAGCACCGTCAAGGCGGCTTCGGCCACCCGGCTCAGCGCCGAAGCGACTTCCATCGGATCGCGCGATCCGGTCAGCAGCTGGACGCCCAGCGCGAAGCGTTTCTCCCCCACGCGGCGACGGACGCGGTCAAGCAAGGCCTCGTAATCGTCGTCCTCCTCGCCGCGCGCGAGGTCTGCGGCCAGCTCTTCGACAGTGCCTGGCAGATCAAAAGCGCTGGCGTCGATCAGCGGATCGAGCAGGTCGGCGCGGCGGGCGAGCGCATCGGCCAGCGGCGGGGCCAGGCTGAGGATCCGCGCAAGCAGCCCGATCAGCGCCGGGCGCGCTTCAAGCAGGCGAAACAGGTTGACCGCGCTGGGCAGGTTGGTGAGCAACTGCTCCCACCTGAGCAATGCGCGCTCAGGCTCAGGCGCGCGGGCGAAGGCTTCGAGCAAGGGGCCTTGCACCGCATCCCAGGCGGCACGCGCGGCCTCGCTGCGCAAAGCGCGGACCTTGCCCTGACGCCAGCCGCTGATCCGTGCGGCGAGCACTTCGGGATCGGCGAAGCCCAGATGCTCCAGCTCGGCGGCGAGCGCATCGCCCTGCGGCGCGGCGACCGATGTGCTGGCCCCTTCGGCCATGTGCTGGGCCAGCAAGGCATCGTACCGCTGGCCGACCCGCTCGCTGATCTCGCCAAGTTCGGCGAGCAGCGCCGCACCGTCCGGCAGACCATCGAGCCAAGCGACGTTGTCGAGCGCGCCTGGGCTGTCGGGCAATTTGTGGGTCTGCTGGTCGGCGACCATCTGCAAGCGGTGTTCGATCTGGCGCAGCCGGTCATAGCTTTCGCCCAGCACCCGCGCGTCATCGGGATCGATCAGCCCCGCCGCCGCCAGCGCATCAAGGCTCGCCCGCGTGCCCCGCAGTCGCAGTTCGGGGTGCCGCCCGCCGTGGATCAGCTGGTGGGTCTGGGCATAGAATTCGACCTCGCGGATCCCGCCGCGCCCCTTCTTGACGTCAAAGCCGGGGCCAGGGAAGGGCGGGCCGGAATAGTTGGCGCGGATTTGCTGGGTCAGCCGGCCGATTTCGGCAATTGCCCCGAAATCGAGGCTCTTGCGCCACACAAACGACCGGATCGCGGCCAGGAAGGCCTCGCCCGCCGCCACATCGCCGCTGCAGGCCCGGGCACGGATAAAGGCGGCGCGCTCCCAGGCCAGGGCCGAGCTTTCGTAGTGGCTCAACGCGCCGCCGATCGGGATCGCGAGCGGGCTGACTTCGCTGGCCGGCCTGAGGCGCAGATCGACCCGGAAGACATAGCCTTCATGATCGACGTGGCTCATGATCTGCATCAGCGTGCGCGCCACGCGCTGCGCCGCCTCGCCCGGTTCATCACGCTCGCGGCGGGGCAACAGTGCGGGATCGTAGAGCAGGATCGGGTCGATGTCCGAACTGTAGTTGAGCTCCTGCGCGCCGTGCTTGCCCAGCGCCAGCGCGAGGAACCCGGCGGGTTCTGCATCGCTGACCCGCGCCTGGATCGCGGCAGTGATTGCGCTGCCCAGCGAACGGTCGGCAAAGGCGGACAGCTCGCCAGTGACACGCAGCAAAGGGAAAGCCCCGGCCAGGTCGCCGATCGCCAGGGCCAGTGCCAGCGCGCGCTTTTCGCGGCGCAGCGCTGATCCTACATCGGGCGCACCGGCCCCTGCTGCCTTGGCCCAGGCCAGCGCGTCTTCGCCGTCGCCTGCTTCGAGCAAGCCGACCAGCCCCGGCAGCCGCTCCAGCCCCTGAGCCAGGTATGGCGCATGGGCTGCGGCCCGCGCGATCGCTCCGGTCCAGTCTGGCGTGCTCATGGCAATCCGCGTTGCACACACTTGGCAGCGCAATCAAGCCGTTCGTCGGATGCCGCCTTGCGCAGGGGGGCGGTGTTTGCCAGAACCGGGCGCAAGAACACTCGCAAGGGACAGCCAATCCATGAACCTTCCAAAGCTTCCGCTGATCGCGGCCGGTATGGCGCTCGCGCTGGGCGGCGCACTTTATGCCAAGCCCAAAGCCGCGCTGCCGCCTGTGCCCAGGATTGCCGCCCCGGCGCTTTCGGCCGATACGATCCGCGAAATGACCAAAGAGCTCTCGTCCGACCGCTACGAAGGGCGCGGACCCGGCACTGCGGGTGAGGACCTGACGGTTGCCTATATCATCGCGCAGTTCAAAAAGGCCGGTCTCAAGCCCGGCAACAAGGGCAGCTGGGTGCAGGAAGTGCCGACGGTCGAAATCACCGCCAAGAACCCCAGCGCGCTGGCGGTCAAGGCGGGCGACCAGGCGCTGAACTTCGAATTCGGCAAGGACGTGGTGATCGGATCCTACCGCACGGTCCCCCGCACCGAGCTCAAGGACGCGCCGCTGGTCTTTGTCGGCTACGGCATCAATGCCCCGGAACTCGGCTGGAACGACTATGCCGGGATCGACATGAAGGGCAAGGTGGCGGTGATCCTGGTCAACGACCCGGATTACGACGCCAAGGACGAGGTCGGGCTCTTCAAGGGCAAGCGAATGACCTATTACGGCCGCTGGACCTACAAGTATGAAGAGGCCGCCCGCCAGGGCGCGGCAGGCGCGCTGATCGTGCATGACACTTTCCCGGCGGCCTATGGCTGGCAAGTGGTCAATTCCAGCTGGACCGGCCCGCAGCTCTACATCAAGTCGGCCAGCGGCGGGATGGAACACACCCAGGCCAATGGCTGGATCCAGAAGGGCGTGGCCGAAGCGATCCTCAAGGCCAGCGGGCAAGACTTCGCTGCGCTTTCGGCTCAGGCCAAGCAGAAGGGCTTCAAGCCGGTGCTGCTCGGCTCCAGCGCCAGCCTGGCCTTTGACAACGAGGTCAAAGAGGGCAAGTCGCGCAATGTCATCGGCATCCAGCACGGCAAGAAGCGGCCGAACGAATATGTGCTCTACACCGGCCACTGGGACCACCTGGGCCGCTGCACGCCGGACAAGACCGGCGATGACATCTGCAACGGCGCGATCGACAATGCCACCGGGATCGGGGCCATGGCCACGCTGGCCGCTGCCAACGTCAAGGCCGGCGCGCCCGATCGCAGCCAGGTGTTCCTGGCGGTGACGCTGGAGGAATCGGGCCTGCTGGGTTCGAAATACTATGCCGAACACCCGGTCTATCCGCTGTCGCGCACGGTCGGCGGGGTCAATATGGACGTGGTCAGCCCCGGCAGCCCCAGCCGCGACGTTTCGGTGACCGGCGGGGACAAGAACCAGCTGACCCGCTATCTTGCCGCAGCGATGAAGACCATGGGCTTCACTCAGTCGCCCGAAGATCACAGCGAACGCGGCTACTACTATCGCAGCGATCATTTCAGCTTTGCCAAGCACGGCGTGCCGATGTTCGCGGTGGGGCGCGGCAGTGACTGGATCAAGGGCGGCAAGGCGGCAGGCCAGGCGGCGGGCGAGGACTATACCCAGCACCGCTATCACCAGCCCAGCGATCACTACGATCCCAATTGGGACTGGTCGGGCGCGGTGCAGGAAATGCAGCTGTTCTATATCCTCGGCCGCAGCCTCGCGATGACCAGCGACTGGCCCAACTGGCACAAGGGCGACGAGTTCCGCCGGATCCGTGATCGTGACCGGGCCCAAGGGAAGTAGCATGACCACGATGCCGCCCGAATGGCATCCGCAGCGCTGGTTGTGGGTGGGCTTCCCGCACTTGCCCGACGAATGGCCGGGCTTCCTGGGCCGCGCGCAGGAACAGATTGCCGCGTTTGCCAGCGTGGTGGCGGAGAGCGGGCAGGAAGTGCGCCTGATCGTGCGCGATGAGGCCAACCGGGCGCGCGCTGCGGCGCTTTGCTCGGGCAAGGTAAAGTTGGAAGTGCGCCGCTATGGCGACGTCTGGCTGCGCGATACCGGGCCTTTGGTGGTCGAACGCGAGGGGCGGCAGCTGGCCGCGCGGTTCGGCTTCAACGGCTGGGGCGGCAAGTACCTGATGGACGGTGACCAGGAGATTGGCACCGAGCTGGCGGAGTCCGCGGGATTGCCGGTGGCCACCGCGGACTGGGTGCTCGAGGGCGGGGCGCTCGATTGCGACGGCACTGGCCTTGTCGCCACCACCGAGCAGTGCCTCCTCAACCCCAACCGCAACCCGCAGCTGACCCGCTCGGGGATCGAGGGGCGGCTGCACCGCGACCTGGGGTTTGACCGGGTGCTGTGGCTGGGCGACGGGCTGTTGGGCGATCACACCGACGGCCATGTCGATAACCTGGCCCGCTTCGTCGCACCCGGCGTGCTGGCTGTGCCGCGCGCGACCGGGGCCGACGATCCCAACGCGGCGATCTATGCCGATGCCAAAGCGCGGGCCGAGGCGTTTGGCGTGACGGTGCGTGAAGTTCCTTCGCCGGGGCGGGTTGAGACCGACGGACGGATCGAGCCTGCCAGCTACATGAATTTCGCGATCACTTCGAAACTGGTGGTGGTGCCGGTCTATGGCACCTCGCACGACGATGAAGGCGTGGCCGCAATTGCCGAGCTGTTCCCCGACCGCGAGGTGGTGGGGATCATGGCCGATGCCGTGCTGGCGGGAGGCGGTTCGTTCCACTGCGCCAGCCAGCAGATGCCGGAGCGGCTTTAGACCTAATACCAACCTCGTTCGCTCGGGGCGAACGGGGTTGGGATTTGCCGCAGTCCCTCGACTTCGCTCGGGACGAACGGACTTAGGCCAGTTCAAGCGCAGAAGGCTTCGTTGCCTTGACTCACGGGCCGCAGCTATTTAGTTACAGATGCAACCAATATCCCCCCCAGGAGCGCCCCCATGCCCGATCTGTTCGAAAACCCGCTTGGCCTCGACGGCTTTGAATTCGTCGAATTCTGCGCGCCGCAGAAGGGCCTGCTTGAGCCGGTTTTCGAAATCATGGGCTTTACCCTGATCGCCCGGCACCGCTCGAAAGACGTGCAGCTGTGGCGGCAGGGCGAAATCAACCTGATCGCCAATTACGAACCACGCAGCCCGGCGGCCTATTTCGCGGCCGAACATGGCGCTTCGGCTTGCGGCATGGCCTTCCGGGTGCGCGATGCCGCTGCCGCCTACAAGGAAGCGATCGAGCGCGGGGCCGAGCCGGTCGAGAGCCGGACCGGAGTGATGGAACTGCGCATCCCGGCGATCAAGGGGATCGGCGGGGCCTTCATCTATCTGGTCGATCGCTATGCCACGCTCGACAATCCCGATGCGCTGTCGATCTACGACATCGATTTCGTCTATGAGCCCGGCGTCGATCGCCACCCGGTGGGCGCTGGTTTCAAGACAATCGATCACCTGACCCACAATGTCTATGGCGGCCGCATGGCGCACTGGGGGGCGTGGTACGAACGGATCTTCAACTTCCGCGAGATCCGCTATTTCGACATCAAGGGCGAATATACCGGCCTGACCAGCCGGGCGATGACCGCGCCCGACGGCAAGATCCGCATTCCGCTCAACGAAGAAGGCCCAAATCTAAACAACAGGGGGGCCGGCGGCGGGCAGATCGAGGAATTCCTGCGCGAGTACAACGGCGAGGGGATCCAGCACATTGCGCTGATCTGCGACGATCTGGTCAGGTGCTGGGACAATCTCAAGCAGCTGGGCGTGCCGTTCATGACCGCGCCGCCCGCCACCTACTACGCGATGCTCGACGGGCGGCTGCCGGGGCATGGCCAGCCGGTCGATGCCTTGCAGCAGCGCGGGATCCTGCTCGATGGCAGCACCGAAGGCGGATCGCCGCGCCTGCTGCTCCAGATCTTCGCCCAGCCGCAGATCGGCCCGGTGTTCTTCGAATTCATCCAGCGCAAGGGCGACGAAGGCTTTGGCGAGGGCAATTTCAAGGCCCTGTTTGAAAGCATCGAGCGCGACCAGATCGAACGCGGCGTGCTGAAAGTCGCGGAGTGACCCCCAGGCCCGTTCGTGCTGAGCCTGTCGAAGCACCTTGCACTGCGGGGCCTTCGACAGTCTCAGGCTGAGCGGGATTGGTAATGAAGGAATTGACGATGAGCAACGCCCCCAGCCTCAAGCGCATCCACCACGTCGCCTATCGCTGCCGCGACGCGAAAGAGACGGTCGACTGGTACCGCCAGGTGCTGGGCATGGAATACGTCACCGCCTTTTCGGAGGACAAGGTCCCCTCGACCGGCGAGCATGATCCCTACATGCACGTGTTCCTCGATTGCGGCGGGGGCAATGTGCTGGCTTTCTTCGAACTGCCCGAGCGACCCGAAATGGGCCGCGATGAGAACACCCCGGCCTGGGTCCAGCACCTCGCTTTCGAAGTGGAAGACGTCAACGCGCTGCTATCCGCCAAGGCGCATATCGAGGCGCAGGGGATCGAGGTACTGGGACCGACCTACCACGGCATTTTCCGCTCGATCTATTTCTTCGATCCCAACGGGCACCGGCTCGAACTGGCCTGCAATATCGGCACGCCGGACCAGTACGCCGACCTGCGCGCGCTGGCCCCGGCGATGCTCAACGAATGGGCCGTAACCAAGCGTGCGCCAAGGCATGCTGCGTGGTTGCATGAGGACCCGGCTGAGCGCGGGGATAGTTGAGAACATCCCCCACCCCGTTCGCATCGAGCCCTTCGGCTTGCGGCTGCTAAGCCGCAAGCCGAAGGGCTCGATGCGAACGGGGTGGGGGTAGTTTCACTCTTTCCAACTATCGCCGTTCCGCTATGGGCAGCCTGTGCGTTTCAAACTGCAACTGGGGGTCTTGTTCGCCGCCGTCATGGCACTGGTGCCGCAAGCGGCCTGGGCGCAGCGTGCCAATGAGAATGTCGCGACCCAGTCGGGCGATGCTTTTGGCCGCACCGTGGGTCAGGACCGCTCGGGGCTCTATTCCAGCGACGACGTGCGCGGGTTCAACCCGGTCGATGCCGGCAATGTCCGGCTGGAGGGGCTCTACTACGATCAGGTCGATCGGCTTTCGCCGCGACTGACCGATAGCAGCACGATCCGGGTCGGCCCGGCGGCGCTGCGCTATCCATTCCCCGCGCCCACCGGCCTGGTTGACTATTCGCTGACCCAGCCGCGCGGGGGGACGAGCTACAGCTTCAACCTGGAAGACGGCGGTAGCTTTTCGGACGGAATCGGTGGTTCTTTCGAATTCAAGCAGCCGATCGATGGTGAGCGGCTGGGGATTTCAGGCGGGATCGGCTTTCGCAACGCCACCAAATGGGAAGGGGGCAAGGCGCGCTATCGCACGGCAGGCGCAACGTTGGGCTGGCGCCCGAGTGACAAGGTCACCGTCCTGCTGTTCGGCGGAGCTTTCTATTTCAATGACGACGAAGCGCGGCCGACCTACTACCCAACGGGCACCACTTTGCCGTCGCAGCAGAAGCGTGGGCAAGACCTCAGCCAGACCTGGACCGACCGCAATGCCGCCAACTGGGCCTATGGCGCGGTGGTCAAGGCTCCGCTGGGCCCACTGGGGCTTGAAACTGGGCTGTTCTACAACGGTCGCACGCAAGACAGCGTCTATGCCGACCTGCTGTTTGGCGTCGCCAGCGACGGTTCGGTCGCCTCGCGCCGGATTATCGCCGATGGCGACAACCGCGATGCCTCGCTTTCGGGCGAGCTCAGGCTGGTCAAGCAGTGGCAGCGCGGCGCGAGCAACCACCGCCTGGTCGTCGCGGTCCGGGGGCGTTCGCGTGACCGGCGCTTTGGCGGCAGCCAATCGATCGCCCTGGGGCCCAGCACGATCCTTGCGCCCGACCTTCGGCCCGAACCGCTGGTGGTGCTTGGTCCCAAGAGTGTTGATCAGGTCCGCCAGCTGACTTACGGCCTGTCCTATTCGCTGGTCAGGACCGGACGCTATGGCTTCGACGCCAGCGTATCGAAAACCAGCTACAAGAAGGCAATCGACTTTGCAGACCCCTTGCTGGCCGATCCGGTCAGCCGCACCGGGCCGGTGATGTGGAATGTGGCCGCTACCTACAATCTGACCCCCACGCTGTCGCTCTATGGCGGGGTCTCGCACGGGATGGAGGAGGCGTTGGTCGCGCCCGAGATCGCGAGCAACCGCGCCGAAGCCCCTGCGGCGATCCAAACCCGCCAGATCGAAGCCGGGTTCAAGTACGCGCTGACCCCGCGCCTGACGTTGATCGCGGGCGCGTTCCGGATCACCAAACCTTACTACAACCTCGATCCCGCGCTGCGCTATCGCCAGCTGGGCACGCTGACCAATCGCGGGCTGGAGCTGTCCTTGACCGGCCAGGTGGTGCCGGGGCTGACCGTGGTGGGCGGGACCATGCTGCTCGATCCCCGGATCACCGGCGAGGCAGTCGATACCAATCTGATCGGCCAGCGCCCGGTCGGGCAGATCCGCCGCCGCTCGGTGCTTAGCCTCGATTGGCGCATGGGGCAGGGCAAGGGGCCGCTATCGTTCGACGTGGCGATCGAGAGCCAGTCCAGCCGCATGGGCAACAGCGCCAATACGCTCGCCGCGCCGCCGCGCACGGTGGTCAACCTGGGCCTGCGTTACCGCTTCAAGCTGGCCGGCGCCAACTGGCTGCTGCGCCCGGTGCTGCAGAACGCTTTTGACAATTATGGCTGGAACGTCTCCAGCTCGGGCGGCTTCACCTATGTCCCGCCGCGTGCCTTGATCTTGCAACTGGTGGCGGATTTCTAGGCTTCGCCCGGAACCTCGACCCGCCGCATCGCCAGCGCGGCCAGCACCAGCGTTGCGGCGGCGAAAGCCAAGGTCCAGATCGGTTCACCCGGGAACAACAGCTTCATGATCGTGCCCATCAAGGTGCCAACCAGCAACTGCGGCAGGACAACGAAGACGTTGAACAGCCCCATGTAGATGCCCAGCTTGGCCTGCGGCAAGCTGCTGGCCAGGATCGAATAGGGCATGGCCAGGATCGAAGCCCAGGCGATTCCGAGACCGATCTCGCTCAGGATCAGCCAGTTCGGGTCCTTGATCACGAAGAAGCTGGCAAAGCCGGCTGCGCCGCACAGCAGGCCGACGATGTGGGTGCGAACCTTGCCGATCCGGCCGGCAAGAAACGGCAGCAGGGTCAATGCGGCCACGGCTGCGACAAGGCTCTGAATCGCGAAGAGTATTCCAACCCAGTTGGCCCCGTCCTGAAAGGCCTGGCTGGTCGGATCGGTCGAACCGAAGAAGTCCTTGGCAACGATCGGCGTGGTGTTGAACCACATGATGAACAGCGCCGACCAGGTGAAGAACTGGACCCAGGCCAGCCGCTTCATCACTTCGGGCATGCCGGAAAAGTCACCAACAATCCCGGTCAGCATCGAGGCCGGGCGACCGGCGCGGGCCATGCGGATCGCGATAAGGCTGATCAGGCCATAGCCGATCAGCAGACCGGCCAGCAGATAGACCTCTTTTTCAAGCGCGAACCGGTACGTAAGCAACAGCGTGGCAATCCCCGCGATTATCCACACAAACGGGCCCTTGCTGTCGCGGTCGGCCAGAGACGCAGTTGGAGCGGCACCAGCTTGCTCCGCTTCGCCGAAAGCCGCCAGTTCAGCGGGGGAATACTCTTTGGTGTTCAGGACGGTCCAGAGCACTGCCACGAAGAGCGCAATGCCCCCGGCCCAGAATGAATAGCGAACCGTGTCGGGAATGACGCCTTCGGGCGCTTCGTTGGCCACACCCATGTGATCGAGCAACCATGGAAAGGCCGATGCGGCCACTGCGCCAAAGCCGATGAAGGCAGTCTGCACCGCATAACCGGCATTGTGCTGGTCCTTGCGCAGCATGTCGCCAACGAAGGCGCGAAACGGCTCCATCGAGACATTGAGGCTGGCATCGAGCGTCCACAGCAGCAGCGCCGCCATCAGCAGCGCGCCGCTGTAGGGCATCAGGAACAGCGACAGCGCCGCCATCACGGCACCTGCAAGGAAATAGGGCCGCCGCCGCCCCAACCGGCCCAGCCAGGTCTTGTCGCTCATGTGGCCGATCACCGGCTGGACCAACAGACCGGTCAGCGGTGCCGCCGCCCATAGCCACGGCAGGTCGTCCATGCTGGCCCCCAGCGTCTGGAAGATCCGGCTCATATTGGCGTTCTGCAGCGCGAAGCCGATCTGGATCCCGAAGAACCCGAAGCTGATATTGGCAAGCCCTGCCCAAGACTGGCGCGGTTTTTCCATGCTGATTGCTCTCCCGATCCCTTGCCCGAACGGGTCGCACGCAGGGTCGAGCTGAGCAATAGGCATACGAATACGTAACCTGTGCAAGCGCCGGTGCTGTTCCGATCCAACCGAAAAGGCCTTCCCCGGTGGGGAAGGGTTGGGATCGGGGTGCTACCTCCTCGGGCGTGAAGCCCCCACCCCCAACCCCTCCCCGCTGGGGAGGGGAGACTTGACCAACGCAGGGCTGGGTTTACCCCCCGGTACTCCCGCGCACGACCAGCTTGGCGGGGATCACCTTGCTCGGGCTCGCCCGCTCTTCAATCCCGGCCAGCAGGCTTTCGACCAGCAGTTCGCCCGCGCTGTTGAGGTCTTGCGACACGGTGGTCAGCGGCGGGCTGGTCAGGCTGGCGGCGGGGATATCGTCGAAGCCGATCACCGCGACATCGCGCGGCACGTTCTTGCCCATTTCGCCCAGCGTTCGCATCGCGCCGATCGCGATCAGGTCGCTCGCGGCGAAGATCGCGTCGAACTGCACCCCGGCGGCGAGCAGCGCCTGCACCGCCGCGCGGCCATCGCCTTCGCTGCTCAAGGCGTCGCGTTGCAGCAAGGGGTCGATGGCGAGCCCGGCCTGCTCCAGCGCTGCGCAAAGGCCCCGGTAGCGGTCGGCGAATTCGGGATAGTGCTCGTCGGCCTGGCCCAGGAAGGCGATCCGGCGGCGGCCTTGCGCGATCAGGTGTTCGCCCGCCAGCCGACCGGCTCCGACATTGTCAGAGCCGACCGTGGCCCCGATATTGTCGTCACGAACCGAGCCCCAGCGCACGAATTCGGTCTCGCTCGCCACCAGCTGTTTGAGCCGGTTTTCGTAAAGCGTGTAGTCGCCGTAGCCCAGCAGGATCAGCCCGTCGGCGCGGTGGCTGTCCTGGTAACGGGTGTGCCAGTGGTCCTCCATCTTCTGGAATGAGATCAGCAGGTCCAGCCCGCGATTGGCGGTGGCGCGGGTGATCGATCCCAGCATGGCGAGGAAGAACGGGTTGATGTTCGCGCCGTCGGGCGTCGGGTCTTCGAAGAACAACAGCGCGATGGTGTTGGACCGCTGCGAGCGCAGCGAGGAGGCGTTCTTGTCGACCGAATAGTTGAGTTCGCGGGCGATTTCCTCGATCCGCAGCCGGGTTGCCTCGCTGACCGATTTCGATCCGCGCAAGGCACGGCTGACCGTGGGCTGCGAGACCCCCGCCCGGTAGGCGATATCGAAACTGGTCGGCTTGTGGGAGCGCTTGCGTCCCATGGCTCCCTCCCTCGCAAGCAAGCCTAGGCCCGGCTCTCTTGCGTGGCAAGACGGCCACAGTCGGGCTTGCGCATAATCTGGGTATACGTATGCCATATTCCTTCGCGGGCCAACCAAGCCGTATTCAGCACAGTGATGCAGGAGCGGCCGCGCAACGAGCCGCCCTGCCCGCAATCGGGTCAGCCTGCCGGGACAGTTCAATACCGGTCCGGCACGCCTTCAGGGAGGGGACTTAACGTGGCACTTCGTATCAAGAATTCCGGCAGCTTCGGCGTTTCGGCGCTGGCGATAGCCATTGCAGCTGTCGCACTGCCCAGCGTGGCGCTGGCCCAGGATGCTGCTCCAGCCGATGAAGAGCAGGCACAGGAAATCACCGTCACCGG
>PNJT01000030.1 GCA_013822005.1 Novosphingobium sp.
GCAGCCCAGGCCGTATCGGTAACTTCGGTATCGAGCGCGCGGGCAATATCGATTGCGTTCGAATTGAGTCCCTCTGTGATCAGCGCCACGCGGCGTGCGAAGTCGTTGTCGACTTGCTCTTCGGCCCGGTTGCGAGCGTGGGCAACGCGTTGTTCCAGTGCGCCGGTCAGTTCGTTGACCTTGGCCAGCTGATCGCGCAGCGCCACGGCCGCCTCACGGCTTGCCCCGGCCGCCTTGGCAGTGGCCTGTTCGAGCTCCCCGGCGACTTCGGCGGTGCGCTCACGGATGGCAGCTTCGATGGCACTGGCGCTTTCCTGGCCGATCCGACTGGCGAGCGATCCGATCGAGGCGGCGCTCATCGTTTCGATCCCGGCCACCGCATCGCGCGCTGACTGGTTGAGTTCGGCGATCGCCTTGCCCAGTTCGCCTTGAGCCTGTTCGGCCAGGGCCAGGCTTTCGCTGCGGACTCTGCCCAGCGCGCCCTGCAGCGCTTCAAGCGTAGCGGTCTGGCGACTGCTTTCGGCGTTGATCTGGGCATGGAGCGCAGCCACGATTTCCAGCGTTGCGGCAAAGCCGCCGCTTGCCGCCTCAGCATGTCCGGCCAGCAATTGTCCTTTGGCGGCGGCTTCCCCGGCCAGGCCGTGCAAGGCCGAAACGCGCTGCTCAATCTCGCTCAGCTTGGCTTCGCTGGTGCTCATCGCCTGCGGCAGGTTTTCGGTAGTGTGCTGCACGCTGGCCTGGATCAGTTCGAGCAGGCGCACGCTGTTGTCGGTCAGCAATTCGATTGCGCTGTCGGTACCGGCAAGCGCCTCTCTGCTTGCAGCCAATTTGCCGGAAAGGTGGTCGAGGCCCTGCGCCATCCGGCCTTCGACCTGGTCGCTTTGCCCGGCGATGCCTTCCATCGTTGTCACAAGTTCGGCCAGTCTTGCGCCAACGTGCTCGCTGCGTTGCGAGATTGCCGCTGCATGGGCTTCCTGCACTTCGCGGTGGCGCGCGGCGACTTCGTCAAGCGAGGCCATCTGCTCGGTGAGCTGGGCGACAAAGCTGGCATGGCGCGCATCGAAATCGGCCAGGCGCTTTTCCAGCTGGGCGGTGAACAGCTTGTCACGTTCAACCAGACGGGCATCGATGGCGCCAGCTTCGTCGGACAGTTCGGTGAGCCGACCACGCGCCGATTCCATCGCCTTGCGGTCGATCTCGGCCACTTCTTCGATGGCGCGGCGCAGATCGCTTTCAAGACCGGTGATTGCCGCTTTCCAGGCCTCAAGCGCGCCGCTTTCGCCCTCGCGCAGCGAGCGGACCAGCGCGGCGCTTTCATCGCGGACCGCGCCAAGGCGGGCGCGCAGCGAAGTCAGGCTGTCGGCTTCCTGAGCGTCAAGCACACCGCGCGCGCCTTCCAGTTCTTCGGACAGGGCGGCGGCGCGGGTGCGGATTGCGGCAAGCGCTTCAACCTCGTGGCTGTCGAGCTCGGCGCGGAATTCGGCGCTCCGCTCGCCCAACGCGGCAAAGCGGGATTCGGCAATTTCCTGGAGCTTTTCGGCCTGCCTGGTGAATTCGCCGATGGTTTCGTCAACCAGGCCGCGCAGGCTCACAACCTGGCGTTCACTCGCCTGGCCAAACTGGTTGAGCTTGTTGAAGCCTGCAACCATGTCCTCGACCTGGGCGTGGGCCGTGCGTCCAGCGGTGGCGATATTGTTGGTCACGTCTTTGGCCGAGCTGGCGATCACCGGCAGTTGCCCGCGCAGCTTCTCCATGTTTTCCAGCGCGGCCGAGCTGACATCGCCGATCGCGTCGATCCGCGAGCCGTTGTCCTGGATCAGCCCGGCCAGCTTGTCGGCATGAACCGAAAGCCGTTCGGTCGCGACCCGGCCCAGCGAGTCGATGTCGCGGGTCTGTGCGGCGATGAATTCACGGGCGAGGCTGAGTTCGCGATTGACTGTGGTCAAACGCTCTTCAAGCCGCGCGGATTCGTCGCCGAGCAGCCGGGCGGTCTCGCCGAAACGCTGCGCTTCGCGGCGGCTGTTGCGCATCGCCAGCAGCCAGGCGACCGCCACCAGCAGCACCGGCACCGACCAGTCACGGATCCAGGCGGTCCATTGTGTCAAGCTGCCGCCGCCTTGCATTTCAGCCAGGTTGGCCATGACGAACAGCGCGGTCCAGCCCGCAATCGCGAGCACTGATAGGGTCCCGGCGATGATCGCCAGCCACGGGCGACGCGCCTTGGGGGCCTCTTCCTCCCACCAGTCCTCGCTGGCCGTTTCGGCTTCCACCGCTTCGACTGGTTCGATTGGTGACGTAATTTCAACACCTTGCGGCGTATCTTCGTCAACGGCGGCGATGCGGGTTCCCCTGGTCATGGCGGGCTGTTTACCATGTTTGGCCTGTGGATAAACCCTGGTTTAACCTGTTGATGTCATTGGGGTGAGATGGCCTACGAAGCAGGAGCCCTTGATGCCACCTTGGCCGCCGCGGCGGGCGATGATGGCGTGCTGTTTCTCGAGCTGCGTCAAGCCTTTAGCGAAAGCGTGGCACGGCAGCTCGATTTGCTGGCGCGATCGCGCTGCGATGCCAACTGGCAGATGGCGGCGCTGCGGCTCAAGGGCATTGCCGCCAGTTTCCACGCCGAAGCGCTGATTGAGCTGGCCGAAGAGGCGCTCGAAGGTGCCCCCGGCGATCCGCGCGTCCTGCGCCAGATGCAGGCTTTTCTGGCCGAGTTTTCAGCCGTTTGAGACGATAACCGGGGGCTTGCCCGCCTGACCGCTTGGCAGTGCCGTCAAGCCGACCTAAAAGCTGCGATCCCATCCCGAATGCGCGGAGAAGAACGCTGCGGGTCGCTGTATTGTCCATGCTTGAACCGGCCGCCGAAAGCGGACTTGGCGCGCGTGCATTCCTGCGGATCGGCGGTCTGACGGTCGCGCGCCAGCAACTGGCGCTGGCGCTGGCGCTGCAATGCGAACGGATCGTCTGCATAGCCCCGGCGCTGACCAACCCGATTGTCGAGCTGCAACACCTGGCTGAGCGTGCGGGCGCGCATTTCCATGTCATTCCGGGCGCGCGGCCGCTGGTCGGACTGGTCACCGCGACCGATGAACTGATCGTGCTCGCCGATGGCCTGTTTGCATCGACTGCCGAGGCTTGTGACCTGCTGTCCGATGGCCAATCGGTGCTGGTCCAACCGATCGAGCAGGGGCTGGCCGCCGGGTTCGAGCGGATCGACCTCAACCATGCCGGTGCCGGGGCGATGCGCCTGCCGGGCCGCCTGGCCGAGCGCCTGGGCGATCTTCCGGCCGATTGCGATGCTGTCTCCACGCTCCAGCGGATCGCGCTCCAGGCCGGCGTGCGGCAGCGCGCCATACCGGCGGCGGGGCAAGACGGCCTGTTCTGGACCCTGGTGCGCAGCGATGCCGAAGCCCACGCGATCGAGCCACTTTGGATCCGCCAGCGGACCCGCGATGCCGATCCCTTGGGCCCTTCGCGCGCCTTGGCCTTGCTGGGAGTGCGCGGGTTTGGACCGGCGATGCTGCATGCCGGTACTGGCGGCAATGTCATGCTGATCGCCGCGCTGGCCAGCTTGCTGCTGGCGCTGGGTGCGGGCTGGTTCGGCTTCGTCGCTGCGGGCCTGGGGCTTTGCGCGCTGGGCTGGCTGCTGCGCGAAATGGCTTCGCTGCTGGTGCGGATCGAGCGCGATGAAGCCGCCACGCACAAGCGCATTGACGCACTTGGCCTCTATGCCTGGACGATCGACGGAGCACTGATCGTGCTGCTGGCCTGGGCCACGCTGGGCGGCGGCGGGAGCAAGTTCCTCGCCAGCCTGTTTCCGCCGTTCATGCTGATCGCGCTGCTGCGGGTCCTTTCCGCCTTGCCGACCGGCCGTTGGAGCGGATGGCTGAGCGATCGGGGACTGGCGGCGCTGGCGCTGATGGGGGCTACCTTGGGCGGAGTGGCCAGCCAGGCCGCGCATATCGGTGCCAGCCTGGCGGCGATTGCGGCGATTGTGCTGGTCCGCGCCAAAAACCGGCTAACGCGACCTTAACCAAGCAAGGCTATGGCACAGGGCATGACTGAATATTCTGCCCAGGCGATCTCCGTGGAAGCAGTGGGTGCGGTGCTGCGCGATGAACTGGCGCATGGCGACGCGCTGATCGGCACAATTTCGCCGATCCTGCGCCACTTGCTGGCCAACGACGAGCATTCGGTGTTCGGCGACGAGATCATTGCCCGGGTCCGGGGGATGATGAACGACGTTGCCCGCCAGCTGCTCGATCAGCTGGCAATCGGAGGCGGCACCGGCGAAGAACGCGATCACCTGCCCGCGCACATCGCCGCCTTGGTCGATGCTCTGGTCGGCCATGCGGGCTTTTTGAGCCATGTTCATGCCCTGGCGCTGGAATGGCAGCTGACCGAGCGGCTCCAGGCCCGCCTGGCGCTGGACCCGGTGCTTTCACCGCTGCTCCAGGCGCTGGTCGCTTCCCCCGATCCGAACGTGGCCTCAGGCGCGATGGCGCTGCTGGCTTCGCAAGCGCGCTTTGTCCAGAACCAGCGCCGGATGCAGCTGCCGCTGAACGAGCTTCCCGGTGATCTGCTCCACGCCGCAGTTCTCGCCATGCGCGGCCACGCCGGAAACGACGAAGAGGCAGCTGCCGCAGCCGAACAGGCGATCCGGGCAAGCTATGACGAGGGCCGTTCGCGGTTTGGGCTGATTGCGCGCCTGATCGCCGGGATGGGCGGCGGTGCCACCGCGGCGCTTTCGATCACCCATGCCGGGACCGCGATGTTCATCAGCGCGCTCGCACTCGGATCCGGGCAGGACCGCGACATGGCGGTGCTGGCGACGAACGAGGGGCAGCTGGCCCGCCTGGCGCTGGCGCTGCGCGCGGCCGGCCTCAAGCCGCAATCGATCGAAGAGCAATTCTTCTCACTTCACCCCCAGGTGGCGCTGCCCCCCGGTTTCGAACAGCTTGGTTCCGACCACGCGGCAGCCTTGCTGGCGCGCTCGGCAGCCTATCCGGGCGTCTGACGCGCAATGAGCGAAACCCGCCAGTTCCTTGCCCAAGGGCGCTGCGACGCGTCCGGCCTGCTGGTCAGCGCCGAAGAGCCGCTGGCCGGGCTGCAACTGGCCTGCGGCGGGGATATTCCCGGCCCATTAGCCATTCCGTCTTTGCGTGAACTGGTGGCCAAGGCGCAGGAATTCAAGCTCAAGCTGGCCCGCCTGATCCATGCCAACGATGGCCGTGATGCGATTGCCGCGTGGATCGAGGTCGAGCCGCTGGGCGATGAGAGCTGCGCGCTGCGGGTCTGCAGCTGGCAGGTTGGGTCCTTGCCGCCTGAAGACCCGGCCGCAATCGCCGCCAACCGCGCCGCGATCGACCGCAGTGTGGCCGAACTGACCGCGCGGCTCGATCCGCAACAGAACCTGCTCAGCGTCGATACGCAGGCCGCCGATCTGGCCGATCTGGGCAAGGCGATGACGCTTGGCCTGGGCCGGCCCTGGACCGATTTCGTCGAGATCGAGGGCGGCACGCACGAACAGCCGATGCATTGGCGGCTGCTTGACGGGGCGAATGTGACAATCGCCGGATCGGCACGCAACTGGCGGGCTTCGCTGTTGCCGCAGGAAGTGCCCGGGTCCGCGCCTTCAGGGTTCGAGCTGTGTCTGTGCGCCGGTGCGCCGCTGCCCGAACCGGACAAAGCGCCCAGCCACGAAGTCGTCCTGCCGCAGAACGGGCCGGGCCTGGTCGGGCGCGATATCGCCCCGGTGCTGCGCCAGCCGATCGCCCGGATCATCGCCAATGCCGAAACGATCCGCACCCGCATGGCCGGGCCGCTGGCCGAGGAATACAGCCAGTACGCCGCCGATATTGCCGCGGCCGGGCAGCACTTGCTGGCCCTGGTCGAGGACCTGGCCGATCTTGAAGTCGTCGAATCCGAGGATTTCAACACCGCGCCCGACCGGATCGATCTGGCCGATGTCGCCCGCCGCGCCGCCGGGATCCTGGCGGTCCGCGCGCAGGAACGCGGGATTGCGATCGACCCGCCGCGGCAGGGTGAGACCTTGCCCGCGATCGCCGAATTCCGCCGGGTGCTGCAGATCCTGCTCAACCTGGTGGGCAATGCGATCCGCTATGCGCCTGACAATTCGCAGGTCTGGATCAGGCTGGAAGATGCCGGCGCGCGTGCGCGGCTGATCGTGGCCGATCAGGGGCCGGGCCTCAGCGACGAGCAGCAGGCCAAGGTTTTCGAAAAGTTCGAACGCCTGGGCCGCAGCGGCGAAGATGGGGGCTCGGGACTGGGGCTCTACATCTCGCGCCGCCTGGCCCGGGCGATGGGCGGCGACCTGATGATCGACAGCGCGCCGGGGCAGGGCGCCCGGTTCATCCTCGATGTCCCGGCCGACCTGCTGGCGCTGTCGCCGACGACTTCAGCCGATAGCGATTCGTCTTAGCGCTGGCTCAGCGGCACGTAGTCGCGCTGGGTGGGTCCGGTGTAGAGCTGGCGCGGACGCCCGATCTTCTGGTTGGGGTCCGAAATCATCTCGTTCCACTGCGCCACCCAGCCGACCGTGCGGGCCAGAGCAAACAGCACGGTGAACATGGTGGTCGGGAAGCCGATCGCCGAGAGGATCACGCCCGAATAGAAATCGACGTTGGGGAACAGCTTCTTTTCAATGAAATAGGGATCGCTCAGCGCCATTTCCTCAAGCCGCAGCGCCACTTCGAACACCGGATCGCTGACCTTGAGCGCGTCAAACACCTCGCGCACGGTCTGCTGCATCACCGTCGCGCGCGGATCGTAGTTCTTGTAGACGCGGTGGCCGAAGCCCATCAGGCGGAACGGATCGTTCTTGTCCTTGGCGCGCTCGATATAGTGCGGAATGCGGTCAGGCGAGCCGATCTCATGCAGCATGTTGAGCGCGGCTTCGTTGGCCCCGCCATGCGCCGGGCCCCACAGGCAGGCAATGCCGGCCGCGATGCAGGCGAACGGATTGGCACCCGACGAACCGGCGAGGCGCACGGTGCTGGTCGAGGCGTTCTGTTCGTGGTCGGCATGGAGGATGAAGATCCGGTCCATCGCCTTTTCAACCGCCGGCACCACCTCGTATTCCTCGGCCGGAACGCCAAAGGTCATGCGCAGGAAATTGCCGGTGTAGGACAGGTTGTTGTCGGGGTACATGAAGGGCTGGCCGACCGAATACTTGTAGGCCATGGCCGCGATCGTCGGCATCTTGGCAATCAGGCGGTGGCTGCTGATCTTGCGGTGCTCGGGATCGGCAATGTCGGTGCTGTCATGATAGAAGGCTGAAAGCGCGCCGACCACGCCGCACATCACCGCCATCGGGTGCGCATCACGGCGGAAGCCCCGATAGAAGGTCGCCAGCTGCTCGTGCAGCATGGTGTGGCGCACGAGGGTGTTTTCAAATTTGACCAGCTCGCTCTTGCTGGGCAGTTCGCCGTTGAGCAGCAGGTAGCTGACTTCCATGAAGCTCGAATGTTCGGCCAGCTGGCCGATCGGATAGCCGCGGTGCAGCAGCACGCCTTCATCGCCGTCGATATAGGTCAGCGCGCTTTCGCAAGAAGCGGTGCTGGTGAAGCCGGGGTCGAAAGTGAACTGGCCGGTCTGGGCATAGAGCTTGCGGATATCGATCACATCCGGGCCGACCGAGCCCGACACCAACGGAAACTCATATTCGCCGCCACCGGTGACGAGTTTTGCCTGATTGCCCACCACTTACACTCCTTGCATTGTCCGGGCCCTGCCGCATGGCCGCGCCGGTTGGGCCTGGCCCCACCTGGACGCGCCGCGCCGATGGCGAGGCCGCAATTCAAACCTGGCATGGAAAGCGTTCGATCCGGTTAGCGCAAGCCTAGGGGCTCGCGCCGTCCCGGTGCGGCCCCATCCGCACGCTTCCAGTCTGCTTTCCAGACTGGCCTTGGGAACGCTTCCTGTCCAGTCGTTTATACGTCGGGTCCGGAGCGAAATGGCGGCGAAATCGACGGGGAAGCGGTCGTTGCAAGCACGGGTTCCAGGCTGGTTCCAGCTACCTGGTATTCGCTTGCGGTTGCCAACATCGCCGCGATCAAACAACCTTTCGATCATGACCAGCGATGCAACGCCTCTGGTGCCCTTGAGGGAGGAGGAACGACCGGTTGACGCTGCATTGCAGCATGGCCTTTGGCGCAAGGTTTTGAACTTGTCCAGCGGTCTTGACCGGGCTGAGAAATTCCTTGCCGGGTCGCGGTTCGAACGCGGTCCCTGGCTGGTGGTTGGTCTGGCCAGCGGGATCGCGCTGTGGTTCGCGCTGGCCAATCCCTTCCAGTGGCTGGGAGCGATTGCTGTCCTGCTTGCGCTGGCCCTGGCAGCGGCGGGTCTGGTCCCGGCGCTGGGGCGGCATCCCTATCTGCGCCAGGCCGGAACCCTCTTCCCGCTGGCCCTGGTCGCTGGCCTGCTGCTGGTCTGGGGCAAGTCGGAACTGGTCGGAGCCAAACCGATCGAGCGGCCGCTGGTCGGTTGGTTCGATGGCAAAGTGCTCGAACGCAAGGAGCAGCCTGGCGAGGAACGGGTGCGGCTGCGCCTGGCCACCAGAGAACCAGGCACGGGCCGCGCGATCGTGGTGCGGCTCAATCTCGCCCAGGAGCTTGATCGGCCTGAGCTGGCCGAAGGGGCCACCGTGCGGTTCAAGGCGAGGCTGGTCCCGCCTGCGCCGCCGATGCTGCCGGGCGGCTACAACTTTGCCCGGGCTGCCTGGTTCTCGGGGATCGCGGCGACCGGAAGCATTCTTGGCAGCCCCAAACTGATCGCGCCGGGGAGCAGCGACGGACGCTTGCTCAAGTTGCAGCGCAGTCTGTCGCAGCACGTGCGCGAGAACCTTGCAGGATCACCTGGTGCGATTGCCGCGGCCTTTGCCAGCGGGGATCGTGGGGCAATTGCCGTAGCCGACGAGAATGCGATGCGCGATGCCGGGCTTACCCACTTGCTATCGATCAGCGGGCTGCATGTCAGCGCGATGATCGCGGCCACATACTTCCTGGCACTGCGGCTGTTCGCTTTGCTGCCCTGGCTGGCGCTGCGGGTGCGGCTGCCGATCCTGGCGGCGGCGGCCGGGGCGGGGGCGGGGATCGGCTATACCCTGCTGACCGGGGCTGAAGTACCCACCATCCGTAGCTGCATTGGCGCGGTGCTGGTGATGCTGGCGCTGGTGCTGGGCCGCGAGCCGCTGTCGATGCGAATGGTCGCGGTGGGGGCGGCTGTGGTGCTGGTTCTCTGGCCTGAAGCCCTGGTCGGCCCCAGTTTCCAGATGAGCTTCGCCGCTGTGATCGCGATCGTCGCGCTCCACGGGGCAGATCCGCTCAAGGCGTTCCTGACCCCGCGCGAGGAGCCGTGGTGGGCAAGAGCGCTGCGCACTTTGGGATCGCTGCTGCTGACCGGGGTGGTGATCGAGCTGGCCTTGATGCCGATCGGGCTGTTCCACTTCCACCGCGCCGGGGTTTACGGCGCGCTGGCCAATGTCATCGCGATCCCGCTGACGACCCTGGCCTCGATGCCGCTGATCGCGCTGGCCTTGCTGTTCGATTCGGTGGGAGCGGGCGCGCCGTTCTGGTGGCTGGCGGGCAAGAGCCTGGAGCTGCTCCTGGCCCTGGCGCACTGGACGGCCAGCATGCCAGGCGCGGTCTCGATGATGCCTTCGATGGGGCGGGGTGCCTTCATGCTGTTCGTGCTGGGCGGGCTGTGGCTGGCGCTGTGGAAAGGGCGCGTGCGATTGCTGGGGCTGGTGCCCGGTTTGATTGGCCTGGGTCTGTTGCAACAGGTCGAGGCACCGGACCTGCTGATCTCGGGCGATGGCCGCCATGTCGGGATCACCGGCGAGGCGGGGGAGGAGTTGCTGGTGCTGCGCCAGAGCCGCAGCGATTACACCCGCGACAACCTGCTGGAGACTGCGGGCATGAATGGCGAAACGCGGATGCTTGACGACTGGCCCGGCGCGCGGTGCAGCGAAGGCTATTGCGCGATCGAGCTCAAGCGCGGCGAGCGATCATGGCAAGTGCTGATGGCGCGCGGCACCGAGTTCGCCGATGAGCGCGCGCTGGCGGCGGCCTGCGAACGGGCCGATATCGTGATCGCCGCGCGGTACCTGCCGCAATCGTGCCGCCCGCGTTGGCTCAAGGCCGATCGCCGCATGCTCGGGCGGACCGGCGGGTTGACGGTCAAGCTGGATGAGCGCGAGGTCATGTCAGTCGCCCAGAGCGAGGGCCAACACGGCTGGTGGCGCCCGGCCGAACCGTTTCGCCGTCCCGATCCCCAGCCCACCGCCAGCGGTGAAGCCGATGCCGCGATGGCCGAGCGCCGGGTGCCCAGCACGCCTCAGTGATAGCGCCGCAGCAGCCCTGCGAGCTTGCCCTGGACCACCACTTCGCGCGGATCGTAGACCTGCGGCTCGTAAGCGGCATTGGCGGGATCGAGCCGGACCCGGCCATTTTCGCGGCGCAGGTACTTGAGCGTCGCTTCCTCACCCCGGACCAGCGCGACGACGATTTCGCCGTCGCGGGCGGTATCGGTGCGGCGGATCAGGGCGTAGTCGCCATCGAGGATCCCGGCTTCGATCATCGAATCGCCCGAGACTTCGAGTGCATAGTGTTCGCCCGAGCCGAGCAGTGCGGCAGGAACCGGCAGCATGGCCGCGGTTTCCATCGCCTCGATCGGCACACCGGCGGCAATCCGGCCGTGGAGCGGAATCTCGATCACATCGTTGGCAGGCGCCGGGCGCGCCGGTTCGGGCCGCTTCAGCGCCACGACATTGTCGGTGCGGGCCGGAGCCTTGCTGGAGACGTCTTCAGGCTGCTTGAGCACTTCCAATGCGCGCGCCCGGTTGGGCAGGCGGCGAATGAACCCGCGTTCTTCCAGCGCCGAGATCAGCCGGTGCACGCCCGACTTCGACTTGAGGTCGAGCGCCTCCTTCATTTCCTCAAACGAAGGGCTAACCCCGGTTTCCTCCAGCTTGGCCTGGATATAGCGGATCAGCTCGTGCTGCTTGCGGGTCAGCATGCCAAAGTCACTCCTGATGCAACGGGCGGGAACGGAAATGTTCCTGCGCCGTTCAGTGAACGAATGCGGAACAATTAAGCAACAGATTCGCGTCCGTCAAGCAATACCGCCATTTCCGAGCAGATAGAGCGAAATCGGCCCGCCGGGCTCCACCGCAGGGGCATTGACCGGGCGGTCGATCAGCGCGTTGGCGCGGGCCAGCGAACCCAGCGCACCGCTGTCCTGGTTGAGCCGCGCGGTTGCCGCCCAACCGTCGAACGCAGCGCGCAGGAATTCCTGGCGCGGTCCGCCCGCGGGCAGGGCCTCGGCTGCAGTCGCGGCTATCGGGCGGGGCAGACACTGCGCCGCACCCAGCAGCGCGCGCAGCAGTGGCAGCACGAACAGGTAGGCGGTGACATGGCTCGAGACCGGATTGCCCGGCAGCCCGACCACCACCTGGTGCGCGCGGGTCGCGACCATGATCGGCTTGCCCGGCTTGATCGCCACTTTCCAGAAATCGAGGCTCGCCCCCCAGTCGGCCAGCGCCGGGCGAATCAGGTCATGATCGCCAACCGAGGCCCCGCCGCTGGTCACCACCACATCGGCATGCTCGGCGGCTTTCAGCGCCTTGGCTAAAGCCTCCAATGTATCGACAACCGGGCCGATCCGTTCGACCGTGCAGGGCAGTGCCTGACGCATCATCGCCTCGAGCATCACCCCGTTGCTGGCGGGAATCTGGTGCACCGCGCAGCCGCCGGCGTCGTCCGAAAGCTCGTCCCCGCTGTCGATCACCACGATCCGGGGAATGCGGCGCACGGCGACGAAATTGTGCCCGGCCGAAAGCACGAGTCCCAACTGCGCCGGCCCCAGGTGCGTTCCCTCCGGCAGCAACTCAGCGCCCGCCGCGAAATCGTTACCGGAACGCCGGATATGTTTGCCCAGTGGATCGGGCGGAGTGCCGGTCAGCGCCAGGGCCGCGCCCTCGCGCGCGGCGTCTTCCTGCATCAGCACCATGTCAGTGCCTTCAGGCATTAGCGCCCCGGTCGCGATCCGCACGGCTTCGCCCGCGCCGCAGGGGCCGCCGAGAGGATGCCCGCAGGAACTCTCGCCCACCACCCGCCATGGGCCGGGCATGTCGGCCTGGCGCATGGCATAGCCATCCATCGCCGAGAGGTCGGCAGGGGGCTGGGTGCGCGCGGCGACCAGCGGTTCGGCTAGATAGCGCCCCAAAGCCTCGCCCACTGGCACCCCCTCGATCGGCAAGGGCCTCGCCAGCGCGATCAGCCGCGCCTGGGCTTCGGGAACCGGCAGCAGCGCCATCAGTCAGCCGCCTTCCAGTGGCCCGACTTGCCGCCGCGTTTCTCGATCAGCCGAATGCCGGAGATCACCATGCCTTTGTCGATCGCCTTGGCCATGTCGTAGATCGTCAGCAGCGCTACCGAGACCGCAGTCATGGCTTCCATCTCCACCCCGGTGCGCCCGGTGAGCGAGGCCGATGCGGCCACCCGCACCCCGTCCGCCTCCAGCGCGAAATCGACATGGACCGCGTCGAGCGCCAGCGGGTGGCATAGCGGGATCAGTTCGGCGGTCTTCTTGGCAGCCATGATCCCGGCGATCCGGGCGACGGCCAGGACATCGCCCTTGGGCACGCTGCCATCGCGGATCGCCTCCAAGCGCAGCGGGCGACATCGCGATCCGGCCCTCGGCCACGGCGAGCCGCTGCGTTTCGGCCTTGCCGCCGACATCGACCATCCGGGCCTTGCCGTGTTCATCGAGGTGGGTGAGAGTCATCGTGAAATTCCCAGTTTGTTGCTGGTGGACCGCTTGGACCACTGTTCAGAGAGAGGAAATCCGTGCCCGCATCGAGCCCCATCAGCAAAGGGGTGAGAAGGCCGGTAAACGATCATAACGCCAGTCTATGGCACGGGAGAGGCGGTGTAGGAAAGCTCAGGTTCCGGTCAGCAGGCCGCGTGTCGCCGCTTCCACATCGCTCTGCCGCATCAGGCTTTCGCCGACCAGGAAAGTGCGGATCCCGCTGGCTTCCAGCCGCAGCAGATCGGCGTGCGAATTGATCCCGCTTTCGCTGACCAGCAAGGTGCCTTCAGGGGCCAGCCGGACCAGTCGCTCGCTGGTCGCAAGGTCGGTGACGAACCGCTTGAGGTCGCGGTTGTTGACCCCGATCAGCCTTGATTTCAAGGCGGATGCACGGGCCATTTCATCCTCGTTGTGAACTTCGACCAGCACATCCATCCCGCGTTCCAGCGCGGCGGCCTCGATCTCGGCCATCTGCGCATCGTCCAGTGCAGCGACGATGATCAGCACCGCATCGGCCCCGATCGCGCGGGCTTCGGCGACCTGCCAGGGATCGACCATGAAGTCCTTGCGCAGCACCGGCAGATCACAAGCCGCGCGCGCGGCGATCAGGTAGTCCTCATGCCCCTGAAAATAGGGCGCATCGGTCAGCACCGAAAGGCACGCCGCCCCGCCCGCCTGATAGGCCCGGGCATGGGCCGGAGGATCGAAGTCCGCGCGGATCAGGCCCTTGGAAGGGCTGGCCTTCTTGATCTCCGCGATCAAGGCAAAGCCCAGGGCTTCAGTGTTGCGCAGCGCCGTCTCGAACCCGCGCGGGGCAGTCTGGGCTACGGCGCGCGCATCCAGTTCGGCCAGCGAGGCAAAGGCCTTGCGCGCGGCCACTTCCTCGCGCTTGGTGGCGCAGATTTCGGCAAGTTTGTCGGTCATCGGTTGCGCCGTAGCGTTTGGGGGCGGGGTGTGTCGAGTGTCGATAGCTTGAATGGGTTCGCGCGAAGACGCGAAGGCGCGAAGAGGCTCCGCTATCGGCGAAGCCGTTTCATTTTCAATCCATTGCCAAGGCGGCGTCGCCGCTGGATCGAAGAAGGCCTGCGGCGAAAGGCAACCTCTTCGCGCCTTCGCGTCTTCGCGCGAACCATTCGAGGCTATCGAACAGTCTCAACCCAGCAATCGAGCAAAGCCTTGGCCAGGCCCTTGTCGATGGCTTCAGCGGCTTCCTCGGCACCTTCGTACCAGTCGCCCACTTGCCCGGCGACAATCAGCGCGGCAGCGGAGTTGAGGATCACGGCGTCGCGGTAGGCACCCTGTTCGCCGTCGAGCAGGCGGCGCAATGCGGCGGCGTTATAGTGGGCGTCGCCGCCGCGCAGGTCTTCGAGCGGGTGGGGCATCAGGCCGGCATTGCCGGGGATTACTTCGGCGGGAAAATGAGTCAGGCCGATCGCGGCGCAATAGCTGGTCCCGGCAATCGACAGTTCGTCAAGCCCTTCCTCGCCCGAGACAATCAGCGCACATTCGGTGCCAAGCAGCTCCATCGTCTCGCGGTAAAGCGCGATCAGGTTGGGGTGGGCGACGCCCACCAACTGCCGGGTAACTCCGGCGGGATTGGCCAGGGGGCCGCAGAAATTGAAGATCGTCCGCCGTCCCAGCGCCTTGCGGATCGGGCCAACGCGGGCGAGTGCGGGGTGGTGGGCCTGGGCGAACAGGAAGGCGATGCCAAGGTCAGGCAGGGTCGCTTCGGCCAGTTCGCTGGCGCGGGCGAGATTGAGGCCCAGTGCCTCGAGCGTATCCGCCCCGCCAGCCTGGCTGCTCGCCGCGCGGTTGCCGTGCTTGGCGACCGGCACGTCGCAAGCCGCAACCACCAGCGCCACCGCGGTCGAGACGTTGAGCGAGTGCTGCCCGTCGCCGCCGGTGCCGCAGACGTCGATCGCGCCTTCGGGCGCGGCAATCCGCTTCATCCGCGCGCGCATGGCCAGGACTGCCCCGGCAATTTCGGCCGCAGTTTCTCCGCGGTCGGCAAGGTCAATCAGGACGTCGCGGATTTCATCGTCGCTCAGTTCACCATCGAGCATCCGCCCGAACAGGGCCTCGGCTTCAACCAGCGACAGGCTCACGCCAGTTCCTTCACCGGCATGCCGCAAATCCGCAGGAAGTTCGCCAGCATCGCGTGGCCGTGTTCGGTAGCGATGCTTTCGGGGTGGAACTGGACGCCGTGGATCGGCAGCTCGCGGTGGCGGAAGCCCATGACGTGTCCGTCATCCGACGTGCAGTTTATCACCAGCCCATCGGGCACATCGTCGACGATCAGCGAGTGATAGCGCGTGGCCTGGAACGGCGAGGGGATCCCGGCGAACAGCCCGGTGCCGTCGTGGGTGACCGTGCTGGTCTTGCCGTGCATCAGCCCGCCGCGCACCACTTGCCCGCCAAAATGCTGGCCAATCGACTGGTGGCCCAGGCACACACCCAGCAGCGGCTTGCCGGCTGCGGCGCAGGCCCCGACCAGATCAAGGCTGATCCCGGCTTCGTTGGGAGTGCAGGGGCCGGGCGAAATAAGAAAGCCCTGCGCGCCGCTCGACAAGGCCTGGCCCGCCGAAATCGCATCGTTGCGCACCACTTGCACTTCGGCGCCCAGTTCCATCAGGTAGTGGACCAGGTTCCAGGTGAAGCTGTCGTAATTGTCGATGACCAGGATCATGCGGCGGCCCTTAGCGGGGCGCGGGGAGATTTGCCAGATAAGGTTGCGTGATGGGGGAGAAGCAAAACTAGAAACCTCTCCCATTCCTAAACTCAACCTCCGTTCGCATCGAGCGAAGTCGAGATGCCGCGCGCTGTGTCTCGACTTCGCTCGACACGAACGGGAGCGGGGCGAGGGTCTCTACCCTAGCTTCCCGGCAAACCGGTCGCTCGCCCGGACCAGGCCGTCGGTGATCCCCGGTTCGGTGAACAGGTGTCCGCCATCATCGACGATCTGCAGCTCGGCCTCGGGCCAGGCATTCTTGAGCGCCCAGGCCGCCGCCGGGGGTGTGCAGCAATCGTGGCGGCCCTGGACGATGATCGTCGGGATATGCCGGATCCGCTCGACGCCTTGCAACAGTTGGCCCTCTTCCAGCCAGCAGTCGTGCATGAAAAAATGCGCCTCGATCCGGGCGACCGCGACCGCATGGTCGTCGGCGGTGAAGTCGGCCATCATTTCGGGGTCGGGCAGCAGGGTGCAAGTCGTGCCTTCCCACATCGACCACAGCTTGGCCGCGGTCAGCCGCACTTCGCGGTCCTCGCTGGTCAGCAGGCGGTGATAGGCACCGAGCAGGTCGCCGCGCTCGGCCGCTGCCACATGGCCGGAGAATTGCTCCCAGGCCTCAGGGTAAAGCTCGCTGGCACCGTACCTGTAGAGCCAGTCCTGCTCGTTCTGCCCGCCCAGGAAAATGCCGCGCAGCACCAGTTCGCTGACCCGCTCAGGATGCGTCTGGGCATAGGCCAGGCTGAGCGTCGAGCCCCACGAACCGCCGAAGACCAGCCATTGCTCATGCCCGGCCATCTCGCGCAGCCGTTCGATATCGGCGACAAGATGCCAGGTGGTGTTGTTTTCGAGGCTCGCAAACGGCGTCGAACGCCCGCAGCCGCGCTGGTCGAACAGCAGCACGTCGTAGAGCTTGGGATCGAACTGTTGCCTCTGCTTGGGGCTGATTCCACCGCCTGGGCCGCCATGCAGGAACACCGCCGGCTTGCCGCCCGGCGTTCCGCAGCGTTCCCAGTAGATGCTGTGTCCGTCGCCGACATCAAGCATGCCTGAGGCATAGGGCTCGACTGGTGCATAGAGGGTGCGGCGCTCATTCATGGCTTGGTCTTCATCAGCTTGGCCAGGTCCTGCTTCCAGAACTTGGCCCAGGTGTGGGTGCCGTGGCCTTTGGTCTCGGGGCTGAAGGGCAGCAGGATGAACCTCGCGCGCTTCATCTGCCTGGCCTGGTTTTGCGCCATGCCCAGCTCGGGCGGGTTGATGAAATCGTCCGAGCTGTTGATCCACAGCACCGGCACGGTGATCTTGGAGAGGCCCGGTGCGGGGTTGTAAGAGCGCGAGCTGTCGAGCTGGTAGATCTGGTCGTTCGCGTCGGCATCGGTCTTGGCGCGTGCTTCGTAGCCTTCCTTGAGGAACGCCTCGGCCTTTTCGCGGGTGGGGTACTGCTGTTGCAGCGCCCAGGCATTGCCGCCCGCGATCATTCCCAGATAGCGCGCGGTGCGCAGCCCGCTTTCGGGGGGCTGCGTGTAGTTGCCGCCATTCCACAGCGGATCGGCCCGAATCGCGTCGATCGACATCTGCCGCCACATGCGGTTGCGCCCGGCGATTTCGGTGGCGTTGCAGGCAAAGGGCGCGAGCCGCTGCGCGAAGCCGGGATAGCGGGTGCCCCAGACGAAGCCGTGCATGCAGCCCATCGAGGTGCCCAGGATCACCTGCAAGTTCTTGACCCCCAGGCCCTCGGTCAGCATCCGCTTCTGCGCATCGACCATGTCGTCATAGTCATAGCGCGGAAAGGCCATCCGCATCCCGTCGCTGGGCTTGCTGCTTTTGCCGTGGCCGATGTTGTCGGGCAGGATCACGTACCATTTGCTGATATCGAAGGGCTGGCCGGGGCCGTAAAGTTCGTCGGCGAATTGCGGGCGGAAGAACTGCCAGCCTGAGCCGCCGGTGCCGTGGAGCACCATCACTGCATTCTCGATCTCACCTGCGGCATTGCGGCGCGGCGTGCCCAGCGTGGTGACGTGGATGCGCAGGTCCATCGTCTCGCCGGTGCTGAACTTGAAGTCTTTCAGTACGACATCGCGTTCGGACGCGCGCTTGGACCAGTCCTCGGCGGCGTGGAGCGGGGCGGCGAACAGGACGAGGATCAGCAGGAGGAGCTTGCGCATGGGTCTATCCCTGAAGGCGTTTGGCGAAGATTTCGATGACCGAGTTGCCGGTGCGGTCCACCACCTTGCTCGCGACCGTGGCCATCGCGAAGTCCGAAGTGATGGTGCGGAAATCGGGCTTCTCGACTGTAGCGAGCGCGGCAATGATTTTCGCAATGTCATCGCCGGTCTGGCCGTAGGTCGCGAAGACATCGCCCGAGGCACCAATGTACCGCTGCGCCAATGTGCCATACGGCTCACTCATCGCCGCGATCGAGGCCTGCGAGGTGGCGCGGACCGAGGCGACGAATTCGGTGTTGATCGGCCCCGGCTCGACCAGGCAGATGTCCACGCCGAACTGCCGGGCGAGGGGGGCAAGGCCCTCCATCATCCCTTCAACCGCAAACTTGGCAGCGCAATAGGCCTCGTTGAAGGGCTGGCCCAGCAATCCGCCAACGCTGGTGACCGAAATGATCCGGCCCGAACCGGCGGCGCGCATGTGCGGCAGCACCGCCTTGGTCATGTTCCAGACGCCGAAAAAGTTGGTTTCCATCGTCCGGCGCAAATCGTCGTCGCTTGTTTGTTCGACCGAGCCCAGGAACCCAGCGCCGGCATTGTTGACCAGCAGGTCGATCCGCCCATGCCGGGCGATGCAATCCGCCACCGCCGCATCAATCGAATCCTGCGAGCAGACGTCGAGCGGGGCGACTTCGATTGAAACTCCGGCCTTTGCGGCCTCGTCGAACAAGGCCTGCTGCTTGCCCGGATCGCGCATCGTGGCGACCACGGTATAACCAGCCTCGGCCAGGCGGACCGCGGTGTGGAGGCCGACGCCTGTGGAACAGCCTGTTACCAGTGCAACCTGTGTACTACTTTTCATGCAAAAGCTCCCAGCATGACCGGTCTTACTTGACCCTAACGAAGGAGCCAATCCGCGACCATAAATTCAAAGTCGACATAAGGTATTTCGTTGAGATGAAATCCGCCACGAGCAGCGATTCCAGGCAGGTTCTTTGAGAATGATTCAAACGATTCGATAATCAGCGGTGCGGCAGCGATCCGTCTGCGAGTAACGTTTGTGAGCCAATTTCTAACGATAGAGATCACTTGCTTCGGATCACCCGCATGGGCTTTGATGTCCATGGCACGAATATTGGTAATGAACTCTAGGTACCGGTAGGGTTCAATGTCGATCACCAAAGCGCGTTTGGCTTCCTGGCGCTCACCTCCGAATCGCTTGGCACCCAGAAAGATGCCCAACTCAAGAGGCATATTGAACCTTGGGAGGGCGTTCTGAGGATCTAGCTCTGTACGGGAAATATCATGG
>PNJT01000031.1 GCA_013822005.1 Novosphingobium sp.
GAAGAACCCGCGACCGAAGCCTGAGCTTCCGTCACAAACCTGTAGCGTACCGGGGCGAGGTGCCCCGGACGCAAGACCTATTCAAGAAGGACCAGTCAAATGGCTTACACTGCCACTGACGTGAAGAACCTGCGCGAGCGCACCGGCGCCGGCATGATGGATTGCAAGAAGGCGATGGACGAAACCCGCGGCGATATGGAAGCCGCAGTCGATCTGCTGCGCGCCAAGGGCCTCGCGGCCGTTGCCAAGAAGAGCAGCCGCACTGCCGCTGAAGGCCTGGTCGGCGTTGCCGTTTCGGGCACCAAGGGGGTTGCGGTCGAAGTGAACTCGGAAACCGACTTCGTTGCCAAGAACGACCAGTTCCAGGACTTTGTGCGCAAGACCACCGAAGTCGCGCTGTCTGCGGCTGCCGACGATGTCGAAGCGCTCAAGGCTGCGGCCTATCCGGGCGGCGGCACCGTGTCTGACACGCTGACCCAGAACGTTGCGACCATTGGCGAAAACCAGCAGGTCCGCCGGATGAAGACCGTCTCGGTCTCCAGCGGCCTGGTCGTGCCCTACATGCACAACGCCGCCGCGCCGATGCTCGGCAAGATCGGCGTGCTGGTCGCGCTGGAATCGGATGCCGGGGCTGACGTGCTCGAGCCGTTGGGCAAGCAGATCGCGATGCACATCGCCGCTGCCTTCCCGCTGGCGCTCAACGCCGACGATCTCGACGCCGAGATGATCGCGCGCGAACGCAAGATCGCCGCCGAAAAGGCCGCTGAATCGGGCAAGCCCGCCGAAGTCCAGGCCAAGATGGTCGATGGCGCGGTGGCCAAGTTCGCCAAGGACAACGCGCTGCTCAGCCAAGTGTTCGTGATGGACAACAAGACCCCGGTTGCGCAGGTCGTCGAAGCGGCCGGCAAGGCCGCCGGCACCAAGATCGTGCTGAAGGACTATGTCCGCTTCCAGCTCGGCGAAGGCATCGAAAAGGTCGAAACCGACTTCGCGGCCGAAGTCGCTGCGGCGGCTGGGCTTGGCTAAGGTCTAAAAATCCTCCCCGAGCTCGCTCGGGGAGGGGGACCGCTGCCGAAGGCAGTGGTGGAGGGGAATTCAACCCCTCCGTCAGCGCTTCGCGCTGCCACCTCCCCGAGGCAAGCTCGGGGAGGATTTTTTGTGCAGGACCCTCGCGCCCTTGGCATCGCCAGCCCATCGGTATAAGGCCGCTCAAACCTTCCGAAAGTGAAGCGCCAGCGCATGTCGAAGCCCGCCTACAAACGTATCCTGCTCAAGCTTTCCGGCGAAGTGCTGATGGGCAATCAGCAGTTCGGGATCGACCCTGAATTCGTCGCCGAACTGGCCAAAGAGGTGAAGGCCGCGCAGAAAACCGGCCTTGAGATCTGCCTGGTGATCGGCGGCGGCAATATCTTTCGCGGGATGGCCGGGGCCGCCAAGGGCATGGACCGGGCTCAGGCCGATTACATGGGCATGCTCGCCACAGTGATGAACGCGCTGGCCATGCAGAACGCGCTGGAACAGCTGGGCGTGCCGACCCGCGTGCAGTCCGCGATCGAGATGGACAAGGTTTGCGAGCCGGTGATCCGCCGCCGCGCCGAACGCCACATGGAAAAAGGCCGGGTGGTGATTTTCGCCGCCGGGGTGGGGGCACCGTACTTCACTACCGATAGCGGCGCTGCCTTGCGCGCGGCGGAAATGCAATGCGATGCACTGCTCAAGGGCACTTCGGTCGATGGGGTCTATGACAGCGACCCCAAGTCCAACCCCAATGCAAAACGTTACGATACAGTCGATTACGACACGGTTCTGGCCAAGAACCTGAAAGTGATGGACGCCAGCGCAGTGGCGCTGTGCCGTGACAACAATATCCCGATCATCGTTTTCTCGATCCGCGAAAAGGGCAACCTGGCCCGGGTACTCGCGGGCGTAGGGACGCAGACAGTTGTGAAGAAGGACTGACATCATGGCCAAGTTTGACAAGGCCGATCTTGAGCGGCGGATGAAGGGCGCAGTGGAATCGCTGCGCGGCGATCTGGGCGGTCTGCGCACCGGCCGGGCCAATACCGGCCTGCTCGATCCGATCATGGTCGAAGTCTATGGCAGCAAGATGCCGCTGAACCAGGTGGCGACCGTCTCCGCGCCCGAACCGCGGATGCTTTCGGTGCAGGTCTGGGACAAGTCGAACGTCACGCCGGTTGAAAAGGCGATCCGCTCGGCGGGCCTCGGGCTCAACCCGATCAACGATGGCAACAACATCCGCCTGCCGATCCCCGACCTCACCGAGGAACGCCGCAAGGAACTGGCCAAGCTGGCCCATTCCTATGCCGAAAAGGCCCGCATCGCGATCCGCAACGTGCGCCGCGACGGGATGGACGCGCTGAAAGCTGACGAGAACAAGAAGGAAATCTCGGAAGACGAGCGCAAGCGCAGCGAAACCGAAGTGCAGAAGCTGACCGACGAAATGATCAAGGAAGCCGATGCGGTTGCCGCGCAGAAGGAACAGGAAATCCTCGGCAAGTGACGACTGAGCGCGCCACCCAAGGCGCGCGCCATGTCGCCATCATCATGGATGGCAACGGGCGCTGGGCCAAGAAGCGCCACCTGCCGCGCGCGGTGGGGCACCAGCGCGGGGTTGAGGCGGTCCGCAGCGTCAGTCGCGCCGCCCGCGCAATGGGGCTTGAGGCGCTGACGCTCTATGCCTTCAGCACCGAAAACTGGCGCCGCCCGGAGGATGAGGTTTCGGCGCTGATGGGGCTGCTGAAGCACTTCATCCAGAGCGACCTCGAAGAATTCGTGCGCGACAATGTGCGGCTGAGGATCATCGGTGAATGGCGCATGCTCGCCCCCGATATCGTCGCGCTGATCGACAATGCGCTGGAACGCACCGCGGCCAATACCGGCCCCGCGCTGGTGGTTGCGCTCAACTACGGCTCGCAAGACGAGATCGCCCGCGCCGCCGCCAGGGCCGCGGCCAAGGGCGCGGTCAGCGTGGAGAGCATCGAGACCGAACTCGACACCGCCGGGCTGCCCCCGCTCGACCTGCTGATCCGCACCTCGGGCGAGGTACGGCTGTCAAACTTCCTGCTGTGGCAAGCGGCCTATGCCGAGATGGTGTTCGTCGATACGCTGTGGCCCGATTTCACGCCCGCGCATCTGGAAGCGGCGCTGAAGGACTTTGCGGGCAGGGAGCGGCGTTATGGCGGGCGCTAACCTCACCATAATCCTCCCCCCCCTGGGGGAGGTGGCAGCGCGCAGCGCTGACGGAGGGGGGCTCCGCAAGAAAAGCCGCAGCAGCGGCTTGCACGCTCCCGCGTGCAACCTTGTGCGCCCCCCCACCACCACTTCGTGGTTCCCCTCCCCCAGAGGGGGAGGATCTGCGGATGAGTGAGGTTCAGACAAAGAAGAGCGATCTCAAGGTTCGCGCGCTTTCGGCCGTGGTGATGATTGCAGTTGCGGGGACGGCGCTGTGGCTCGGAGGGCGCATCTGGCAACTTTTTGTATTGGGGATAGTCCTGGTCTGTTTGGGCGAGTTTTTGCGCCTGATTTGGCTGGCTGCGCTACGTTGGCCAGTTCGCGCGGTCGGAGCTTTTTTGGCGACTCTCTATGTCGGATTCGCTGGATGGTCACTGGCAGACATGCGCTATTCGTGGATTCATGATCCCAATGGTTGGCTCGGACTGGTGTCCGTATTGACCGTTGTCGGTATTGTGATTTTCACAGATGTGGGTGCTTATTTTAGCGGCCGTGCAATTGGTGGACCAAAGATTGCGCCAAGCATTAGCCCTTCTAAGACGTGGGCGGGGTTGCTCGGTGGCATGCTTGCTGCAGCAATTTGGGGCGTTATCGCATTGGCGCTCTTCTTGAAGGCACATGATACAGGGATTGCCCGAGAGGGTTTCGAGCTGGCAAAAATCTGGGCATGGGCAGCTACCAGCGGAGCAATTCTCGCTGTGATTGCGCAGGTTGGGGATTTCTTTGAAAGCTGGCTGAAGCGGCGTGCAGGAGTGAAGGACAGCTCTAACCTCATTCCTGGCCATGGCGGTGTATTCGACCGGGTAGATGGGCTTCTGCCTGTGATTTGGGTATCGACTCTGCTCCAAATCAGGCCGTTTTGATTTGACCCGCACCATCACCATCCTCGGCGCAACCGGCTCAATCGGCGCTTCGACACTCGACCTGATCCGGCGCGAGCGGGGCAAGTGGCGGGTGGTGGCGCTTACCGCCAATTGCCAGGCCGAAGAGCTGGCCCGGCTGGCGCGTGAGTTTTCCGCTGAAGTGGCGGTGGTGGCCGACGAGGCTAGCCTGCCCGCGCTGCGCGAGGCTTTGGCCGGGTCCGGCATCACGTCAGCGGGCGGGGCAGAGGCCTTGGTCGAAGCGGCCGCGCGCCCGGCCGATATTACTCTGGCCGCGATTGTCGGCTGTGCGGGACTGGCCCCTACAATGGCGGCGATCGAGCAGGGACGCACCGTCGCGCTCGCCAACAAGGAAGCGCTTGTTTCGGCCGGCGACGTGATGCTGGCCGCTGTGCGCAAGCACGGCGCGACGCTGCTTCCCGTGGACAGCGAGCACAATGCGATCTTCCAGTGTCTGGCGGGCAACTCCTATGAGCATGTCCGCTCGATCACGCTGACCGCCAGCGGGGGGCCGTTTCGTGACTGGGATGCGGAGCAATTGGCCGCGGCCACTCCGGCGCAGGCGATCAAGCATCCCAACTGGGATATGGGCGCCAAGATCAGCGTTGATAGCGCGACGATGTTCAACAAGGGCCTCGAACTGATCGAGGCGCACCACCTGTTCCCGGTGGGGCTGGAGAAGCTGCGGATCGTGGTCCACCCGCAGTCGGTGGTCCATTCGATGGTCGAATACCGCGACGGATCGACCCTGGCACAGCTCGGTCCTTCGGACATGCGGGTGCCGATCGCCTCGTGCCTGGCCTGGCCGGAGCGGATGGAAACGCCCTGTGCGCCGCTCGATCTCGCGGCGCTAGGTGAACTGACATTTCGCGCACCGGACGAAGTGCGCTTCCCCGCCACACGCCTGTGCCGTCAGGCCGCCGAGGCGGGCGGGGCGGTGCCGGCGGTGCTCAATGCGGCCAACGAAGTGGCGGTCGCGGCGTTCCTGGGCGGACAGGTTTCATTCACCCGTATTGCGGTAATGGTCGAAACGATGATTTCGCGCTATGAGCCTGCCGCCCCGGCCTCGCTTGACGATGTGATCGCCGTGGATGCCGAAGCGCGGGTGCTTGCGCGCGAATTGCTGGAGCTTGCCTGACTTGATCGATTCCCCGTCTATCTGGCTGACGATTGTCGCCTTCCTGCTGTTGCTGGGCCCGCTGATCGTAATCCACGAGCTGGGTCACTACCTTGCAGGCCGCTGGTGCGGCGTGCGGGCCGAGACCTTCTCGGTCGGCTTCGGCAAGGAGCTGTGGCACCGGATCGACAAACGCGGCACCCGCTGGCGGATCGCGGCGCTGCCGCTGGGCGGTTATGTCCAGTTTGCGGGCGATGCCGATGCCTCAAGCCGCCCCGATGCCGCGCTGGCTGGCAAGAGCGCAGATGAGCTCAAAGGCACGATGCCCGGCGCGCCGCTGTGGCAGCGTTCATTTATCGTGCTGGCCGGGCCGCTGGCCAATTTGCTGACCGCGGTGCTGATTTTTGCCGGTTTCGCGATGGCCTATGGCGTGCCGCATACTCCGCCAGTGGTTGGCGGTTTTGCCGAGAAATCCGCCGCCCAGGCCGCCGGGATCCAGGTCGGGGACCGGATCACCGCGGTCGATGGTGCCGAGATCGAGAGCTTTTTCGACATCAGCCAGCGCGTGGCGCTCTACCCCGGAGAGACGGTTGACGTGACGATCGACCGGGCTGGGCGGACGCTCGAGATGCCGGTCAAGCTGATGCTCGATGTCAGCAAGGACGAATTCGGCAACGAGATGCGCCGCGGCCTGTTGGGCATCGCGGCGGCAGCCCGGCCCGAATTCACCCGCGTTAATCCGCTGCGTGCCTTGCAGTTTGGGGTGACAAGCTCGCTCGAGCAAATGCGGATGATGGCGATCGGGCTCAAGCAGATCGTCTTTGGCGAACGCTCGGTTCGCGAGATGGGCGGCCTGCCCAAAGTGGCCAAGTTCTCGGGCGAAATGCTCTCGCTGGGCTGGCTGGAGTTCGCCGGGTTCGCGGCGCTGATCTCGATTAATTTGGCATTCATTAACCTGCTGCCAATTCCCACGCTCGACGGTGGGCACCTGGCTATGTATGCCGCGGAAGCTGTCCGCCGCAAGCCGCTGGGTCTCCGCAGTCAGGAACTGGCGTTCCGCCTGGGTATGGCATTCGTGCTGGCCTTCGCGGTGTTCGTCAACTTGAACGACCTGGCCCAGATGTTCCTCTAGGTGCATTCGGGCCGAACGGACTGAAAACTGCGGATGGCTCCTGCAACTCTGCTTGATCGGACGGTGCGCTTCGGGCAGAGGGCGGCAACATCTATTCTGGCTGCGCCTGCGCGTGCGGCAGCACCATATTGACGGGAACAACCGTGCCGATGAATTCCAGCCTTTCCGCCAGCAACTCTGGCTCGCACGCAGGGCTGCGCCTGACGGTCGCCCTGTTGGGCACCTCGGTGCTGGCTGGCCTGCCGCAAGCCGCGCTGGCCCAGGCCGCCAGTCAGCCTGCGCCGGTTGCGGTACCCGCGCCTGCCGCACCTGCGCCTGCTGCGGACGTGATCCAGTCGATCACCGTCAGCGGCTCGCAGCGGCTGGAGGCCGATACGATCCGTTCCTACATCAAGATGCGCGTCGGCCAGCCTTACACCCAGGCCAGCGCCGACCAGGTGCTGAAAGACCTTTACGCGACCGAACTGTTCTCCAGCGTCAACGTTGCCAACAACGGCGGCGCGGTGGTGATCGAGGTCAAGGAAAACCCGGTGATCAACCGGATCATCCTGGAAGGCAACAAGCGGATCAAGAACGAAAAGATCCTGCCTGAAATCAAGCTGGCCCCGCGCCAGATCTTCACCCGATCGAAGGTCCGCGCCGATGTCACCCGGATCATCGAGCTGTACAAGCGCCAGGGCCGCTTCGCCGCTTCGGTTGAGCCCAAGATGGTGCTGCTCGACCAGAACCGCGTCGATATCGTTTTCGAAATCAACGAAGGGCCCAAGAGCAAGGTCCGCCAGATCAACATCATCGGCAACGATGCCTTCTCGGACAACGAGCTCAAGGGTGAGATGTACACCAAGGAAGCCCGCTTCTCGCGAATCTTCTCTTCGGGCACCACCTATGACCCGGACCGGATGGCCTTTGACCAGCAGAAGCTGCGTCAGTTCTATCTGACCAAGGGCTATGCCGATTTCCGCGTGGTTTCGGCAGTGGCCGAACTGACCCCGGACAAGAAGGACTTCGTCCTGACCTATGTGGTCGAGGAAGGCCCGCGCTTCAAATTCGGCGATATCAAGGTGGAAAGCCAGCTGCGCGATTTCGATGGCGAGCGGCTGGCCAGCCAGCTGCCGATGAAGAAGGGCGATTGGTACAACGCCAAACTGGTCGAAGACACGATCGAGCGGCTCAACGAGACGCTGGGTGCCTTCGGCTACGCCTTTGCCGACGTGCGGCCCGATTACAACCGCAACAAGGAAGACCTGTCGATGGGTCTGACTTTCGAGATTGCGGAAGCGCCGCGCGTCTATGTCGAGCGGATCGACGTCAGCGGCAACACGCTGACCCAGGACAAGGTTGTGCGCCGCGAGTTTCGTCTGGCCGAAGGCGATGCGTTCAACTCGCTGCAGGTCAAGCGTTCGAATGCGCGGATCAAGTCGCTGGGCTATTTCCAGGAAAAGTTCGAGGTTGAGCAGAAGCCCGGCTCGGCTCCCGACCGGATCGTGCTCGAGGCCAGTGTCGAGGAAAGACCGACCGGTCAGCTCCAGCTGTCGGCGGGCTATTCCAGCCTTGAAAGGCTGATCTTCCAGGGCTCGATCGAGCAGCGCAACTTCCGCGGGCGCGGGCAGACTATCGGACTTAACCTGGCCTATTCGCGGTATTCGAAGCAAGTCAACGTCAGCTTCACCGAACCCTACCTGTTCGATCGCAACGTTTCGCTGGCGGCCAATATCTATCGCCGCGATACCAACAGCTTCAACTATCTCCGTGCAAACCGCAACACGATCTACAAGAACACCACGACCGGCTTCCAGATTCGCGTCGGGGTGCCCTTGACCGAGTATATCTCGTTTGTGGGCAGCTACACGCTCAACTTCGATGACGTGACGGTCGATCGTTCGTTGTACTTCTCGACCCGCCAGAACCCGCCACTGTCGGAATGCGATCCGCTGATCGCGGGGCGCTATCTGTGCGATGCGATCGGCAAGCGGACCAGTTCGATCCTGGGCATGACGCTGGTTTTCGATTCGCTCGACAACCGCTTGCGCCCCTCGCGCGGGCGGGCCTTGTCGCTCAGCACCGAACTTGCCGGGTTGGGCGGGTCGGTCAGATATGCTCGCGGACGCCTCAATGCAGCGCAGTACTACCCGCTGGGCAAGGGCTTCATCTTCTCGATCCGGGCCGAAGGCGGCGCGATCTTTGCGCTCAGCGACCAAGGGAATTCCGCACTGGGGGTGGACGACATCCGCCTGACCGACCGGTTCTATCTGGGTGAGCCGCAGATGCGCGGCTTCGACATCCGCGGGATCGGTCCGCGCGTGTTCCGCAAACCGTTCGATGTCACCAACAACACCTTCACCACCAGCCGCAACACCTGGACCGACGATGCGATCGGCGGGCACTATTACTACATCGCCCATGCAGAGGTTGAAATTCCGCTGGGATCGGGTGCCAAGGAAATGGGTCTGAGGCCGTCGGTGTTCATCGATGCCGGTGCGGTCTGGGGCGTGACTTCGCCCAATCCGCTGCCGCTGACTTTCCCGTACCAGCTGGTCTGCAACGGTGCCGCGACAGCCGGCTATGCCCCCAACCAAGCCGGCATTCCAACCTTGCCCGCGACCTGCACCGGGGCTAACGACCAGGTGACCGCCGGCACGCCGTTCCAGGAATTCTTCGTCGGCAATTCGCCCAGGCCGCGCGTCTCGATCGGCATCGGGGTGAACTGGAATTCGCCCTTCGGGCCCTTCCGTATCGACTTCGCCAAGACCCTGCTCAAGGTTGATGGCGATGACACCAAGGCATTCACTTTCAACGTAGGAACCCAATTCTGATGACCAAGATACTCAACACCGTCGCTGGCCTTGCGCTGGCGTTGGCAATGACCGCGGGTGCGGCCAATGCCCAGGCCGCCAAGAAGCCGGCCGCTCCGGCTCCGGCTGCCGGAGGCCAGACTGCGGCCCCGCGCGCCACACTGCTTCCTGGTGTCGGCACTGCCGACCTTGAAGTCGCCGTTGCCAATACCAACGCCTACCGCGCTGCCCAGCAGCAGCGTCAGAGCATCTACAAGCCGACCTTAGACGCCGCTCAGGCGCGCGCGAAGCAGTATGACGCCCAGATCAAGCCGCTGGCCGACCAGCTGAATGCCGACGTCACGGCCAAGAAGCCCGACGCCCAGCTGCAGGCCCAGGCGATTGCGATCCAGAAGCTGCGCAACCAGGGTGAAACCGAAATCAAGCAGATGCTGGCCCCGATCGAGCTTTCGGAAGCCTATGTGCTCGAACAGATTTCGGACAAGCTACCGCAGGCGGTGCAGAACGTGCTGGGCCGCCGCGGGATCACGCTGCTGCTGGCACCCGATGCGGTACTGGTCGCTGCGCCGCAGTACGATCTGACCCCGGCGATCGTCGCCGAGCTCAACGTGCTGGTCCCGACCGCGCAGATCACCCCGCCGACCGGCTGGCAGCCGCGCCGCGTGCGCGACGCGCAGCAGCAGCAGCAGCAGCAACAGGCCGGCGCAGCACCGCGTCCGGCCGGCACGCCCGCGCCGGCTCCGGCCGTGACCACGCCGCCCAAGCCGGCTGGTCCGCAGCCCGAAGGCCGCTAAGCCAGGCGCAAGGGGCAAGCGATGAGCGATGCAGCTGCGGCCGGGTCTTCGGCCTACGATATTCCGAAGATCCTGGCCGCGCTGCCGCATCGCTACCCGATGCTGCTGGTCGACCGGGTGCTTGAAGTCGGCGAGGAAACTATCACCGCGGTCAAGGCGGTCAGCTTCAACGAAGGCTTTTTCCAGGGCCATTTCCCGGGCCGCCCGATCATGCCTGGCGTGCTCCAGATCGAAGCCCTGGCGCAGGCCGCCGGGATCCTGGCGATCGAAAGCCTGGGCCTGGCCGGGACCGGCAAGCTGGTCTATTTCATGGCGATCGAGGAAGCCAAGTTCCGCGCGCCCGTGGAACCGGGCGTGCTGCTGACGCTGGAAGCCGGCTTCGTCCAGAAACGCAGCCGCGTCTGCAAGTTCTGGGGCAAGGCCTCGATCGAAGGCAAGGTCACTTGCGAAGTCCAGTTCACTGCGATGATCGCTGACGCCTGAGCTCATTGATAGGTCAGTGCGGCTTTGCAGTTCACGCAGAGGCCGCAGAGAAGAAAACGAGGCGCAGAGGCGTCGCTTTTGTGGCGAAGCCACTTTTTCTCTGCTCCGCTGCGTTTGACACGACGCAAAGGCGAAAGCGGCTGCGCCGCTAGCCCAACATCTCTGCGCCTCAACTTCTTCTCTGCGGCCTCTGCGTGAACCATTCCGCCCCATCAGGCCAGCCAAACACCAGCGATTAAAGCGCAACAGGGACAGCACTTGCACAAGCACCGACTTCCCGCTATGCGCGCCGCTTCTGTTTCCAGGCCGGTCGGAACCGGCCACTAAGCGAAAGACCGATCCATGAAGGCCGATACCCATCCCGACTACCACATGATCAAGGTGCAGATGACCGATGGCACCGTGTTCGAAACTCGCTCCACCTGGGGCAAGGAAGGCGACACGCTGGTGCTTGAAATCGATCCCACTTCGCACCCGGCCTGGACCGGCGGCACCCGCCAGCTCGATCAGGGCGGCCGTGTGGCGCAGTTCAACAAGCGTTTCGGAGGCCTTTCGCTCAAGACCAACTGAGCCAAAGCGGACTTCACAACCACCAAGGGCGGCCTTGCGGGGCCGCCCTTTTTGGTTTGGATTGTGGTCAAAACCTATTCGCAGGAGATCTCGCGCGCCTGGGTATCGGTGATCGGGCGAAGGAACTCGATCCCGCCGATACCGTCGCGGGCCCAGCGGACCACGGCCTGGATCGACCAGTCGCCGTTGATCTGGACCGCTACAAACATGCCCGTGCGCAACCACGGCGCATCGCAGACCAGACTGCATCCAAAAACCGAGACGTCGCGAATGCGCGCCAGGCAGCGATCGCCACTGCCCGAACGGATCGTCGCCACGGCCTCGGCAATCCGGCGCGATACGCGGCGGGTGTTGGGCCGGGGTTGAACGGTATCGGAATTGGAAATCTTGGCTTTGGCGACCACTGTAGTTCCCCCGAAACTCTTTGGTTTCACCAGGAAGCTAAGCGCCGAAGGTTAATTTTTTCCGCATCATAGTCTCATGACATTTGCAAAGGGAATTCGGCTGGATTGAGGAGCGGCGCAGTTTTCTCTTCCCATTGGCTACGCCATGTGCAAATGCGCGCGCCGCAGCTGTCGGCACATCGCGTGCCGCCTGTTATGGCGATCGTAGCTCAGTTGGTTAGAGCGCCGGTTTGTGGTACCGGAGGTCGTGGGTTCGAACCCCATCGGTCGCCCCATTTTTCCTATTGCGCAGGATCACTGAAAAGCCGCCTGTCAGCGGCCAGTTCGCGCTTGCCGTTGTGGCGCGCTCCTGCCAAAGCGGGTCGGAGATTCTCATGCTAGCTGGGTCAATGCACGGCTTCGCCAATCCTGCCCGTTTCCTGAAACTCGCGCGGCTCCTGACGGTTCCGTTGCTGGCCAGCGGCGTGCTGCTGGTCGCGGCATCGCTCGGCTGGGGCCTCTTCGGAGCCCCGCCCGAGCGGTTGCAGGGTGACAGCGTGCGGATCCTGTTTGTCCATGTCCCCGCCGCCTGGCTGGGAATGGGCGGATGGACCGCGATTGCGATTGCCAGCCTGGCCGAACTGGTCTGGCGTCATCCGCTCGCCGGGATTGCTGCGCGCGCGATCGCGCTGCCGGGGGCTTTCTTCGCCTTGCTGTGCCTGCTGACCGGATCGCTGTGGGGCCGTCCGGCCTGGGGGACCTGGTGGGTCTGGGACGGACGGCTGACCTCGATGCTGGTGCTGTTCTTCCTCTATTGTGCTTATATGGCGCTGGCCGACGCCGCGACCCGCGACGGGCAGGCCAATTCGCGTATTCCTTCGATTTTCGGCCTGGTTGGCGCGGTCAACATTCCGATCATCCACTATTCGGTGCTGTGGTGGAACAGCCTGCACCAGCCGCCCAGCATCTCGATGGGCAAGTCGGAGATGGCGCCCGAGTTTCTCTGGGGCCTGCTGGCTTCGACGCTGGGCTTTTCGCTGATTTTCGGTGCGGTGGTCCTGATGCGGATGCGCGCAATCCTGGCCGACCAACAGGCCGAAGCGCGCCTGCGTCGCCGGGCGATGGAGGGCGGCGATGACTGAGAACCTCAACCACTGGACCTTTGTGACCGCCTCCTATGTGCTGACGATCGCCGGAACCGCGGCGCTGACCCTGCACAGCTGGCTGGCGATGCGCCGGGCCGAGACACGCCGTGAACGGAGCCGCGAGCAATGAGCCAGCCAATCAAGGCCAAACACCAACGCCTGGTGCTCGTGCTGGTGGCGCTCGCCGCGCTGATTGGCGCCGGCCTGCTGGCGGCCTGGGCGCTGCGCAGCCAGGCGAGCTTCTTCTATCTCCCCGCCGAAATGGCTGCCAACCCGCCCGAAGTGGGCCGGGCGGTACGGCTGGGCGGGATGGTCGAAGTCGGCTCGATCCAGCGAGAGGCCGACGGGGTGACGATCCGGTTCGTGATCACTGACGGCAAGGCGCGAGTGCCGGTGCGGTTTACCGGGATCGTGCCTGATCTGTTCAAGGAAAATTCGGGCGCGGTCGCAGAAGGCAAACGCGGACCCGATGGCACCTTTGTGGCCGACAACCTGCTGGCCAAACATGACGAGAAATATGTGCCGCGCGAGATGAAAGACATGACCGCCGGGCAAGCCCGCGCTGCCGTGGAAGAAACCAAGTGATCGCAACACTTGGCCTTGCTGCCCTGTGGCTGGCTGCTGCGCTGGCCTTGCTGCAATTGCTTGGCGGTGCGCTGGCCTTGCGCGCAAAGGGCAATCCGCTGGTCGCGGCGCTGCGGCCGGTCGCGATGATCCAGGGCATGCTGGCCAGCCTGGCGATGATCTGCCTGATCGTGCTGTTCTGCCAGACCGACCTGTCGGTCGCACTGGTCGCCACCAACTCGCATTCGGCCAAACCGCTGCTGTACAAGTTCGCCGGTTCCTGGGGGAACCACGAAGGCTCGATGCTGCTGTGGGTTGCGGTGATGGCGGCGGCTGGCGGCGTGGTCGCCTGGGTTGAGCGGCGCTTGCCCGAACGCACGATCCTGGCCACGCTGGGCGCGCAGGCCTTTGTCAGCCTGGGCTTCTATGCCTTTTTGCTGTTCGCCTCGAACCCGTTCACCCGGCTCGATCCGGCCGCGCCCGAGGGGCAGGGACTCAATCCGCTGCTGCAGGACCCCGGCCTCGCTTTCCATCCGCCCACGCTCTACATCGGCTATGTCGGGTTGTCGGTGGCCTTCAGCTTTGCCGTGGGGGCGCTGCTGACGCGTGAGGTTTCGCCCACATTCGCCCGGGCGATGCGGCCCTGGGTGCTGGGGGCCTGGATTTTCCTGACTCTGGGCATCCTCTTTGGGTCCTACTGGGCCTACTACGAGCTGGGTTGGGGTGGCTGGTGGTTCTGGGACCCGGTCGAAAATGCCTCGCTGATGCCCTGGCTGGCAGCCACGGCCTTGCTCCATTCGGTCTCGGTGCTGGCCGCGCGCAATGCGCTGCGCGCCTGGACGGTGATGCTGGGAGTGGTGGCATTCTCGATGTCGATGGTGGGCACGTTCCTGGTCCGCTCGGGCATCCTGGTTTCGGTCCATGCCTTCGCGGTCGATCCCACGCGCGGCCAGTTCATCCTGGCGCTGCTGGCGATCAACATCGGGGCGGCGCTGGCGGTTTTCGGCCTGCGCGCGGCGAGCGTGACCGAGGGTGAACGCTTTACCCTGACCAGCCGCGAAGGCGCGCTGGTGTTCAACAATGTGATGCTCACCGGCGCGCTTGGTATCGTGCTGATCGGCACGCTCTACCCACTGATCGCTGAAACAGTTGGCGCGAGGGTTTCGGTCGGGCCGCCCTATTTCAACCCGGCCACGGCGATCTTTGTCCTGCCGATGCTGGTGGTCATGGCCATCGGACCGCTGCTGCGCTGGCGGCGCGACAGCATGAAGCGGATTTCGCCGCTGCTGCTGGTTCCGGCGCTGCTGGCGCTGTGCGGTCTGGCCTTTGGAATCTCGCGCGGAATTGGCGTTCTGCCGCTATTGGGTGTGGCGCTGGCCAGCGGGCTGGTGGTGGCGAGCGTGACGCCGCTGTGGGGCCGCAAGCTGCGGACGGTCAAGCTGCCGCTGTGGGGCATGGTCACCGCGCACCTGGGGGTCGCGTTGGCGCTGGGCGGGATGGCTTCGGACAGCGCCTTCACCAAAGAGAAACTGGTCGCTGCCCGGCCGGGGGACACAATTGCCGTTGGCCCCTGGTCGCTGACATTCACCAAGGTCAAGCCGATTGCCGGGTCCAACTGGACCGCGATCGAAGCCACGCTTGAGGCCGGTTATGACGGGGGCAAGCCGATCACCCTGAAGCCCCAGGCCCGCGCCTTCTGGTCGCCGCCGCAAGGCACCAACGAAAGCGCGCTGGCGACCCGCTGGAACGGGCAGCTTTACGCTGTGCTGGGTGAACAGGCCGAGGATGGGCGCTGGCAGCTGCGCTTGTGGTGGAAGCCGTTTGTGACGCTGATCTGGCTGGGCGGGATGCTGGTCGCGCTGGGCGGGCTGCTCGCATTGTTCGGGCGGGTCGCCAGCGATCTGCGCCGCCTGATCGCGGTCGACAAGATCGCCTATCGCCGCAGGAGGCAAGGCCCATGAGCGAGCAAAAGCCTGCGGTGCCTTCAAGGTGGGCCTTGTGGCTGCCCTTGGTCCTGTTTGGTGCCTTTGTGGCACTGGTACTCTATGGCCTGCAACGGCCTGCCGAACGCGACGTGCGCAGCGCGATGATCGGCAAGCCGCTGCCACAGTTTTCGCTGCGCGCCGCCACCGACGATCGCCCGGGGCTGAGTTTTGCCGACATGGCCGACGGCAAGCCGAAGCTGCTCAACATCTTTGCCAGCTGGTGCATCCCTTGCGCGGTCGAAGCCCCGCAACTGGCGCAGCTGCGCGCCCAGGGCATCGACGTGGTGGGCGTTGCGATCCGCGACAAGCCCGACGACCTCAAGGCCTTCCTCCTGCGCCACGGCAATCCGTTCAGCCGGATCGGCGCGGACGATGTCAGCGCAATCCAGTTCGCGGTGGGCTCCTCGGGCGTTCCGGAGAGCTTCGTTATCGATGGCAAAGGCACGATCCGGTACCAGCACATCGGCGAAATTCGGGCCGACCAGGTTGAAATGATTGTGAAAAAAGTCAGGGAGGCAGGGCAATGAAGCGCTTGATCTTGGCCCTTGCGCTGTTTTCGGTGCCGCTCCTGGCGAATAGCCCGCTACCTTCGGCACCCTATGCCTATGTCCAGCTTGAGAATCCGTCGAAGGAGGCCGAGGCTCAGGCCTTGATGCAATCAATCCGCTGCCTGCAATGCCAGGGCCAGTCGATCGCGGATTCGGATGCGCAGATCGCTGGTGACTTGCGCAACCAGATCCGCCTCAGGATCAAGCAGGGCGAGGAACCCGAAGCGATCCGCGCCTGGCTGATTGAGCGTTACGGCGACTATGTGTCCTATGCGCCGCGGATCAACAGCCGGACCTGGCCGCTGTTCGCGGCCCCGGTGCTGCTGCTGGGCTTTGCCGCCTTCATGCTGCGCCGCCGTTTCGGCAAGGGAGAGGCGTGATGGGCTGGGTGCTGGCAACAGGTCTGGCCGCAAGTGCCTTGCTGGCGCTCGCGACCCTGTTCAAGGTCCCGCGCGGGAGCTGGGAAGCCATTGCTGCGGCGCTGGTCTTCGGTCTGGCGGGCTTTGCCTGGCAGGGGCAGCCGGATCTTGCGGGCGCGCCGAAAGCGCCGGTGCAAAGCGTCGCCCAGTCAGGCAAGGCACTGGTCGAGGCGCGGCAGCAATTGTCGCAAGGCGGAGTGATTTCGATCGACCGGTTGCTGGTCACGGCAGATGCCCTGTCGCGCAACGGGGCCTTTGGCGATGCCGCGGCGCTGGCAATCGGGGCGGCAGACCGCAATCCCGGCAATGCCGATGCCTGGCTGGCCGCGGCCAACAATCTTGTCGCGCATGCCGATGGCAACCTGACCCCGGCTGCCCGTTATGCTTACAGCCGGGCCAGCGAAGCCAATCCCGAGCATCCGGGACCGCCGTTCTTCCTGGGCCTGGCGCTGGCCCGGAACGGCGAGTTGGAGCAGGGCCGCGCGATGTGGGCTGGCTTGCTGGCGCGCTCACCCGCGGACGCCCCTTGGACCGAGGAAATCAAGGCCCGGCTGGCCGCGCTGGACGAGTTTATCGCCAGCCGTGCGAAACCGGTACAGTAGCCGCAGGCAGCGCTGGACCGGCCCTCTACATGGTGCTAGGCGCGGCGCCTGATTTCCCGCCTGCCTGGCAGGTTTGAGGGGGGGGCATTGAGTCGCATGAATGAAGCCACCGCTTCGAACCCGGATTCCCGGTCCAATCCCGCAAGCACTGAGCCACCCGTAAGCGGGCACGGCCATGGACCGCATCCGGGCGGGCTGATTGCCTTGTCGGTCGGTGCCATCGGGGTGGTTTTTGGCGATATCGGGACCAGCCCGATCTATGCCTTCCGCGAAACCTTTGCCACGCACCACGGCGCGCCAGGGATCCAGGTCGATCCGGTCCACATCCACGGTGTGCTCTCTCTGGTGTTCTGGTCGATGATGATCGTGGTGACGTTCAAATACGTCCTCACCATCATGAAGGCCGACAACAAGGGCGAGGGCGGCAGTCTGGCTTTGCTCGCGCTGATCAACCGCAAGTCGGAAAACGCCAAGTGGACCGCGCCGTTCGTGCTGCTGGGCGTGTTTGCGACCGCGCTGTTCTATGGCGATTCGATGATTACCCCGGCGATGTCGGTGCTTTCGGCGACCGAGGGGCTGCAATATGTCCACTCGGGGTTCAAATCGTGGATCGTTCCGCTGGCCGTGGCGATCCTGTTCGCGCTGTTTGCGATCCAGGCGCGCGGGACCGAGAAGGTCGGCAAGCTGTTCGGTCCGATCATGATGCTGTATTTCCTGGCTTTGGCGCTGATGGGGCTGATGCATCTGAGCGCGATGCCGTCGATTGTTCTGGAAACGATTAACCCGGTCAACGCGATCACATTCTTCATGACCGACGGGTTCCGGGCCTTTGTCGCGATGGGCAGCGTCGTGCTGGCAGTGACCGGGGCTGAGGCGCTCTATGCCGATATGGGGCATTTCGGGCGCAAGCCGATCGGGGTCAGCTGGATGACCTTTGTGCTGCCATCGCTGATGCTCAACTATATGGGGCAGGGGGCGATGGTGCTGTCAACCACGCCCGAACAGGCGGCTGAACTGATCAAGGACCCGTTCTTCCTGATGATTCCCGATGCGGTCCGCATCCCGGTGATCTTCCTGGCGCTGGCGGCCACGATCATCGCCAGCCAGGCGGTCATCTCGGGCGCTTTCAGCCTGACCCAGCAGGCGATCAACATGGGCTTCCTGCCGCGGATGCAGATCAAGCACACCAGCGCGGCGGCGGCCGGGCAGATCTATATTCCGACGCTCAACTGGGCGCTGATGATCATGGTGATCATCCTGGTGCTGTTCTTCCAGTCCTCCAGCAACCTCGCGCAGCCTATGGCATCGCGGTGACCGGCGCGATGTTTATCGACACGATCCTGCTGGCGGTGGTGCTGATCACGCTGTGGCGCTGGCCGCTGTGGAAGGCCGCGCCGCTCATCGCGGTGTTCATCATCGTCGATTTGGCCTACCTCGGCGCAAATCTGCTCAAGGTGCCGCAGGGCGGGTGGGTTCCGCTGGCGATCGGGTTGTTCATTTTCACCCTGCTGACCACCTGGTCGCGCGGCCGCAACCTGATGCGCCAGTCGATGACCGAAGGCACCATCCCGATGGAAGTCTTCGCCAAGAGCGCGCATTCCAGCGCGACCCGCGTGCCCGGCACCGCGATCTTCATGGCCAGCGCGGCATCGGGCGTGCCTTCGGCGCTGCTCCACAACATCAAGCACAACAAGGTGCTGCACGAACGCGTGGTGATCCTGACCGTGGCGATCCAGGACGTGCCCTATGTCGATGAGGCCAACCGCTGCAGCGTCAAGGATCTGGGGAAGGGCTTCTACCGGATGGTGCTGAAATACGGCTTCCTGGAAGAAACCGACATTCCGACCGCGCTCAAGCGGGCCGATATCTGCGGCGGTCCGTTCGAGATCATGAAGACCAGCTTCTTCCTCAGCCGCCAGACGCTGCTGGCATCGGAAAAGCCGGGCATGGCGATCTGGCGCGAGAAGCTGTTCGCCTGGATGCTGCGGAATGCCGCCAGCGCGATGGAATTCTTCCGCCTGCCCACCAACCGCGTGGTCGAACTGGGCAGCCAGGTCGAGATTTGACGGTTCGGGCCTAGGTTACCCAACCACCGTTCGTGTCGAGCGAAGTCGAGACACTGCGCGCGGCATCTCGACTTCGCTCGATGCGAACGGAAAGGGGTTAGGATTAACTCCGCAGGCCCTTGTTGCGGGCAGCGAACCACGGCTTCATCCGGCGGATCGCTTCCTCGACCAGCGGGGTCGAGACGGCGAAGCTGATTCGCACGAAGCGGTTGCC